>CBQVAZ010000014.1:0-19121 GCA_967720205.1 uncultured Gemmatimonadaceae bacterium
AGCTCGGCACCGACTCGCTCATTTCGGCGTCCGAAGCGCTGCTCAAAATCCATCCCGAAAATCGCCGCGCGCTCGCAATGGTCGCGGACGCGTATAGCGAAAAGAAGATGGAAGAGAAGTACATCCAGACGTTGACCAAGCTGCTGGCGGCGAATCCGACCGATGTGCGGTTGCAAGAGCGCGTTGTAAACGCGCTCGCAGGGAGTGGCAAGCCAGAGGTCGCGAGGCCCATCATCGAAGAAGCCGTTAAACAGAACCCTGGCGATCCGTCGCTCGTCCGGCTGCAGTGGAAGATCTATCTCGCTCTGAAAAGCTGGAAAGACGCGATCGCCGTCGGCGAGGAGATGATCAAGACCGACACAGCAGCGGCCGACTCCGGCTTCTTCAATGCACTCGTCGCGGCGTTCATCAACGACAGCCAACCGCAGAAAGCAGCAGAAGCAGCGGCTCGCGCGGCAGCCAAGTACCCGAACAATGCGGGATTCCTTGTGGCCCAAGCGCAGCTCTCTCGCCGCGTCGGCCAACTGCCGCAAGCGCTCGAAGCAATCAACAAGGCGATTGCCCTCGAGCCGAAGGACGGAACGCACTATCTGCAGCAGGCGCAGATCTACGTTGAAATGCAGCAGCCGGACAACGCGATAGCGGCGCTTCGAAAGGCCGCGGAGAACGGTGCAGACAAGGCGACGGTCGCGGGCATGGCCCTCACACAAGGGAATGCAGTCTTCCGGCGCTTCAACACGTCGAAAGACACAACAGACCTGATGAAGGCGCGCCCGATCGTGATGTGGGCCGATTCGGTGAAGTCCACGCCGACGAGCGCACTGCTGATCGGCGCCATCAGCCTCTCCATGGCAAACGCCCTGGTGCAGGCTGCGAACGAGGCCAAGAGCTGTGATATGGCGACGCGCGCTGGAGACCTCATCACGGAGGCGCAGATCGCGCTGCCCAAGGCGGCTGCCGAACAATCCAACCAAGCGACCGTCGCGCAACTCATGACGTCCGTGAATACGCTCTCGCAGTATCCCGAACGCCAAAAAGCGGCGTTTTGTAAGAAACAGTAGACATCACAAATCTTCGGAACGCACGAGGCCCGCCGGTTGATTGGCGGGCCTCGTTATTTTGTGGTGTGAGCGCGCCGCAGTCACAAGTGATCGCCAGTGACTATCATGACCCCGTCATGGTGGAGCATGTGGCGTCGCGGCTCGGCGGCGCGGCACATGTGCTGGACGGCACGTTAGGCGGTGGAGGCCACACGCGCGCGCTGCTCGAGAGAGGTGTGCGCGTGACCGCGGTGGATCGCGATCCTGCAGCTATCGCAGAAGTGCGTGCAACGCTCAGCGAGTATATCACGTCGGGCCGTTTGCAGGTCTTCGCGACGAACTACGCGGAGCTTGCCAGCGTCCCCGAATTGAGCGACGTGACGTTTGGCGGGATTCTCCTCGATCTCGGCGTCTCCTCGCGGCAGCTGGACGAGGCATCGCGCGGCTTCACGTTCAGACCAGGTGCGGAGCTGGACATGCGCATGGATCCGGCTACGTCGGAATCGGCGGCAGGGTTGCTGGCGCGCGCGTCCGCGGTGGAGCTGGCGTGGATCTTCCGCGAATACGCCGACGAGCGGCGAGCCATGCGCCTGGCCAAGGAAGTCGTTAGGCGCCGCGCCAACGCACCGATGCTGACGAGCGACGATCTCGTCGGTGCGATTCGTGGCGCGTTGGGGCCTGAAACCGGACCAGCAGATTTCGCGCGTCTTTTTCAGGCGCTGCGTATCGCCGTGAACGACGAGTTACGCGGCCTGGCGCGCGCGCTGCCCGATCTGCGCGATCGTCTAGAGCCGCAAGGGACCTTCGTGGTGATCGCGTATCATTCCGGCGAGGATCGCATCGTCAAGGATGCGTGGCGCGAGTGGACCGCCTACTGCATTTGCCCGCCGCGACAACCCATCTGCACTTGCCGAGGAGCCGCGTTAGGCGAGACGTTGACGCGGAAGCCGCTGCTCGCATCGGATGCCGAAGTGGCGCGCAATCCGCGCGCGCGGTCGGCGCGGCTCCGAGCCTGGCGCCGCGCATGACGAAACGAGGCCGCAGGAACGGCGGAAGCGGCCGACGCACGACGGCGCTCGCGCTGCTCGCGTTTCTGGTGCTTGCCTCGGCGATTGTCTGGCGAAAGTCAGTCGGCTTCGCGGAAGGCCAGCGGTTGCGTCAGCTCGCCGAGCGACGCACCGAGCTGGATGCCAAACGCACGCGACTTGACGGTGAGATCCGCTCGAATCTCACCCTGCGCAAGCTCGGTGCGGTCGTCGAAAAGCGCCTCGGTTTGAAGGTGCCCGCCGACAGCCAGATCATTCTCCTCACGCGCCCGCGCGTCGATTCGCTGCCATAGAGATGCTGCGGATCAATCGGCTCGCCGTGGTCAACTACTCGCTCGTCGCGTTTGCCGGCGCGCTCGTCGTGAAGTCGTTCTGGGTGCAGCTGGTGGAAGGGAACCGCTGGACGAGCCTCGCCGACAATCAGCACTACACAGGGTCTCCGCTTCCAGCCCGGCGTGGGACCATCCTCGATGCGACGGGCCTAACGTTGGCTGAAAGCCAGCAGCTCATTACGCTGAGCGTGGCGCCGCGCGAAGTGCGCGACGCCCGAAAGCTCGAGCGAGCGCTGCTCAAAGTGGGGATCGCGCGCGACGTCGCGCGAGCCGCCAGCGACACGAAACGCCGTTGGGTGCCGCTTCCGCGTCGTTTCAATCCGTCAGAAGTCGCCGCGCTCACCAAGATGCGAGGCGTGTACACGAGCGTCGCGACGCAGCGCGTGACCATTCAGTCGGACGGCGTGCGGCGTCTCATCGGGCGTACACGCGATTCGTTAGGTGTCGAGGGGCTGGAGCTGCTGCTGGACTCGCTGCTCCGCGGGACGACCGGACAAACGCGACTCAAACGTGCGCCTCGCGGCGTTCGCATCGAAGTCGACGAGCCTGCGCGCCTCGCGCCGCGCGACGGCCACGCGGTGACGCTCACGATCAATCATGCGCTGCAGGACATCACGGATCGCGCGTTGCTCGAAGGAGTCACGCAGCGAAAGGCGACGGGCGGCGACGTCGTCGTGCTCGATCCGCGCACTGGTGACATTCTCGCGATGTCGTCTGTGCGGCGTGAGATCAAGAGCAATATCGCCAGCGCCGTCACCGAGCCTTACGAGCCTGGCTCGACCCTCAAGCCGTTCGTCGCGGCGGCGCTTCTCGAGCGCGGACTCGCGCGCCCGGACGAGCAGATCGCGACGCATAACGGGGAATGGACGATCAACGGCCGCACGATCCACGACGAGCACAAAGCGGCGTCGATGTCAGTCGTAGACGTGATTCGCTTTTCCAGCAACATCGGCATCGCGCAGCTGTCCGAGCGTCTCAGCTCGCCCGCGCTGTACGCACTGCTACGCGATCTGGGATTCGGAACGCCGACGGGAGTGCCTTATCCGTCCGAAGCCCCAGGCATCCTCCGCGAGCCTCGCGCGTGGACAGTGCCGTCGCACATGTCGCATGCGATGGGCTACGAGCTGTCTGTCACGCCGTTGCAGCTTGCGCTCGCGTACGCGACGATAGCTAACGGCGGTGAGTTGCTCGAGCCGCAGCTCGTTAGGGAGATTCGCGATGCGGACGGCGCGGTCGTGTACCGACGTCAGTCGCGCGTTGTGCGCCGCGTAATGACAAAAGCCACTGCTGAGCAGCTGCGTGATGTGCTCAAGAGCGTTGTCGACAGCGGAACGGCCGTCGACGCCGATCTCGCGACATTCGATCTCGGCGGCAAGACGGGAACGGCGCGCCGCACCGCGTCGGGTCGTTACGCGCGCGGCCAGTACACGGCGTCTTTCGTGGGATTGTTTCCCGCGCGCGCGCCGCAGCTCGTGCTGCTCGTCAAGATCGACAATCCCGGCACGACGATCTTCGGTGGCCGCGCGGCGGCGCCGATCGCCAAGTCGATCATCCAGGGGGCGCTCGCGTCGCGTGAGGCACCTTTCGACGCCATCGGACTCGCAGCCGAGCGCCTGGCGCACATTCCGCGCATCGAGAGCGAATCGGTGAGTGTGGTACAATCCACTGGAGCCATCGTTGAGACCGAAGGTGAGGGGATCGCCCTCGAGGCTCCGTCGCGCTCCGAATCGATCGACCTTGTGTCACTGGCCGCAAAAGACAGCTTGGGACGCGAGTCCGTGGCCGTGCCGGCACTGGACGGAGAGACGCTGCGCGAAGCCGTTCGGCGCTTGCACGCGGCGGGCTTTCGCGTGCAAGTGATCGACGGCAAGGGCAAGGAGACATCGCCCCCGGCCGGGACTCGTCTCCCGCGCGGCTCGCTCGTTAGGGTGCGGCATAGGTGACAGCGGCGCTCGCTGGCATCAGGGAGGCGCTCTCGCGCGCCGGCCTCGTTGTCTCGTTGGACGGCTCACTGCCGGTGGAAATCACCGCCGTCACTGACGACAGCCGCCGCGTCGTCCCAGGGGCGCTGTTCCTCGCTATGCGCGGCGCGACGACGGATGGCCACAACTATTTGAAGGATGCCGAGGCCGCGGGGGCGGCGGCTGCTGTCGTGGAGGTGGAGGGGCGAACGACGCTTCCGGCCATCCGTGTGAACGACGGGCGCGCGGCAGCCGCAATCGCCGCGGCTGCATTTCACGGATGGCCGGCGACGTCGTTGCGCCTTCTTGCCGTCACGGGTACGAGCGGGAAGTCCACGACAGTCGCCATGCTACGGCATCTGTTCGACGAACCGCCCGGTTCGAGCGCGTCGATCGGCACGTTAGGCGTGTTGCGCGGATCGGCAGGAGCGCCGCTGGCCGATATCGGCGGACTGACGACGCCCGGCCCGATCGAGCTGCAGCGCGTGCTGCGCGCGCTCGTCGACGCTGGCATCAAGACTGTAGCGACCGAAGTCTCCTCACACGCGCTCGACCAGAAACGCGTCGGCACGGTTCTATTCGACGCCGCAGTGTTCACGAATCTGTCGCACGAGCATCTCGATTATCACGGCACGATGGCTGCCTACCTCGCCGCAAAGGCGAGCCTGACGAGGATGCTCACGCCTAACGGTGCGGCGATCGTCAATGCAGACGACCCCGCATGGCACGACTTGCCACCCACGCCGCGCCGCATATCGTTCGGCATGCATCTAGCCGCTGACGTCTCTGCGCGCGGCGCGACATTCGCGCCGACTGGCAGTCGCTGGACGCTCGTGACGCCGGACGGCGAGGCCGACGTCACGCTGCCATTGCTCGGCGACTTCAACGTGATGAACGCGCTTGGCGCAGCGGCGACTGCGTGGGCGCTGGGTGTTCCGGCCGCGACGATCGCAGAGCGGCTCGAGAGCGTGCAGCAAGTCCCCGGGCGATTGGAGCGCATCTGGTCGCATCCAACAGTGCTACGTGACTATGCGCACAAGCCCGACGCGTTGGAGCGCGCCCTCGATGCCGTGCGACCCTTCGTGCCTGCGGGCAAGCGCATCATCACCGTCGTGGGCTGCGGCGGCGACCGCGATCGCGCCAAGCGACCTGTGATGGGCGGCATAGCGCAGGCCAAGAGCGACCTCGTCATCATAACGAGCGACAATCCGCGAACCGAAGATCCGGAGCGCATTCTCGACGAGATGGCAGTGGGCATGACCAACGGGCAGCCGTACGAGCGCATCGAGGACCGGCGCGCGGCGATCGCACGCGCGCTCGACATCGCGGCGCCTGACGATGTCGTCGTGCTCGCGGGGAAGGGACACGAGACGTACCAGATCCGCGGAACGACGAAGTTTCCGTTCGATGAGAGCGAGATAGTCGCGGAGCTCGCGTCCAAGCGCGGCAATCAGGCGGAAAGCGAATGACGTTCTGGACGATCGACAGGCTGTCGGATGCTCTCGCTGGAGAGCTCGTGGGGGCACGCCCGTTAGGCACCGCGCGCATCGGCGCCATCAGTACGGACACGCGCACGGTGAAGAGCGGCGATTGTTTCGTGGCGCTGCGGGGTGAGACGTTCGACGCCCACGACTTTCTCAAAGAAGCCGTCGACAAGGGTGCCGCTGCCTTCGTTGTGCACGACGCGCGGCGCGCAACCGGTCTCGGCGTGCCCGTCTTCGTCGTCCACGACACGCTGCGCGCGCTCTGGTCGCTTGCAGGCGTTCGACGCCGCGCATGGGGTGGAAGTGGACGCCCGATCATCGCCGTGGCCGGATCGAATGGGAAGACGACGACAAAGGAGCTCGTCAACGGCGCGCTATCGACGACCTTCGAGGTGCACGCTACGAGCGGGAACCTGAACAATCACATCGGCGTCCCACTCACGCTCCTATCGCTCGCCGACGAAGCGGATCTGGCGATCGTCGAGGTCGGGACGAATCATCCCGGCGAAGTCGCTGCGTTAGGCGCGCTCGTGGAGCCGACGGTCGCGATCGTCACCTCGATCGGCGAAGAGCATCTCGAGGGACTCGGCGACATGGCCGGGGTGCTACGTGAGGAGGTATCGATTTGCCGAGGGGCTGCGGTCGCGGTAACGCCCGCATCACAGCCCGAGATCGGGGTCGCTGCGCAGCAGCTCGCCGGCCGAGTCGTGAGCGCTGGGTTGGATTCTGGCGACGTGACGCCAACGTCGTACGCCATGAACGACGATGGATTTGGCAGCCTAACGTTCGGCGACGTCACAGTGAAGCTGGCGATTCCCGGCATCCATATGCTTCGCAACGCGATGCTGGCTGTCGCAACGGCCGAGGTCTGCGGTGTACCGCGCGAAACAGCCGCGCGCGGGCTCGCCTCTGTAGCTCCGCTTCCGATGCGCGGCGTGTGGCGAACGCTGGGACGCGCGACGCTGATCAACGACGCCTACAACGCGAATCCGGCGTCGATGCGGGAGGCAATCACGCTGCTCGACGCACTCAAGACGGGCCGCCAGCGCGTTCTCGTCATCGGCTCAATGCTCGAGTTAGGCGCGCACAGCGAGGCGTATCATCGCGAGATCGCCGAGCGAGCCCTCCAGTCGTCCGCGGGCGTTGTGGCGGGGGTCGGAGAGTTCACGCGCGCATTCCAGCAGCTTGGAAACGTCAATGGCAGAGTTGTAGTAGCGGATACCGCCGATGCGCTGTGGCCGCAGCTCGCGCCGCGGCTGGCGCCTGACGCTGTTGTCCTTCTCAAAGCCTCCCGAGGCGTGAAGCTGGAGCGTTTGGTACCATTCATCGAGGCGTGGGCAACGCCGGCAGCCTAACGTCAATCCCGGAATCACGTGCTCCATCTCATCCTAACGCCGTTTCTCGACGATTTTCCCTCACTGCGGCTCATCACATACATCACGTTCCGCGCGGGCGCGGCGGCTGTCACGGCTTTGTTGGTGGCGTTTATCGTCGGACCTGCAATCATCCGGCGTTTGAGCGCCATGGCCCAGAACGTTGTGCGCGAGGGGACACCGGATACGCACAAGGCGAAGGGAGCGACGCCGACGATGGGTGGACTGATCATCCTCGCCGCCGTGTTCATCGCGACGCTGCTGTGGGGCCGCCTGACGAACACGTACGTCCTTCTGGCATTGCTCGTCACGCTCTGGATGGGAGGCATCGGGTTTCTCGACGACTACCTGAAGCTCAAGCAGAAGCGCGAAGGGAAAAAGAACGAAGGCCTTGTCGAGCGCTACAAGCTGGCGGGGCAGGTGTCGATCGGCGTGTTGTTAGGCTTGATCCTCTGGCTCGTGCCGCCGTCGCAGTTGCCAGGGGCGTCGACAACGCTCCCGTTCTTCAAGAACGTGCTGATTGTCCCGGCCGCCGCGTGGCTCGCGTGGGTGTATGTGCCGTGGGTGGCGTTCATCCTTACTGGAACGAGCAACGCCGTGAACCTGGCCGATGGACTGGACGGACTCGCCGCGGGATTGGCCGCGATCGCCCTATCAGTCTTCGTCTTCTTCGCTTATGTGATGGGACGTGTCGACACGAGCGCGTACCTGCAGCTCTACTACCTGCGCGGGTCAGGCGAGCTGGCCGTCTATTGCGTCACACTGGTGAGCGCATGCATTGGTTTCCTCTGGTTCAACGCGCACCCCGCGCAGGTCATCATGGGGGACACCGGAGCGCTCGCGTTAGGTGGAGCGATCGGCGCCGTCGCGCTGCTGCTCAAGAGCGAGCTGATTCTGGCGATCGTCGGTGGCGTTTTCGCCGCAGAGACAGTCTCGGTCATCCTGCAGCGCGTAGCGTTCAAATACCGTAAGCGGAAGTACGGGCTCGAGTATGCGCAGCAACACCGGATATTCAAACGCGCGCCGCTGCACCATCACTTCGAGCTCTCCGGGTGGACTGAGACGCAGGTCGTGATCCGTTTCTGGATTCTGGGCATCCTGTGCGCGTTCCTCGCGCTCACGACGCTCAAGCTGCGGTAGTGCCTGACGAGGTCGCAGTCATCGGGCTCGCGCGCAGTGGCGTGGCGGTATCGAAGCTCCTGATCCGCCAAGGGGAACGCGTATACGCGTCCGATGCGAGCCGCACAGGAGCAAGTGAGTCAGCAGTCACGGAGCTGACGGCGTTAGGTGCAGCCGTTGACGTCGGGAGGCACGATGTCGCCCGCGTCGCGAACTCGCGATACGTCGTCACGAGCCCAGGCGTGCCGCCGAACGCGCCGCCATTGGCCGCGGCCCGTGCCGCTGGCAAAGAGATTCTTAGCGAAGTGGAGATCGCCCTGCGAGCGCTGCCTAACACGCGCTATATCGCCGTCACCGGAACGAAAGGCAAGTCCACGACGACGAGTCTGATAGCCAAGCTTCTCAAGTCTCTCGGTCTCGACGCTGAAGACGCGGGTAACATCGGCACGCCACTGAGTCTGTTCCCGCTTCGCGAAAAACATCCGGCTTGGGTCGCGCTCGAGATCTCGTCTTTCCAGCTCCACGATACGCCGAGCATCGCGCCGACGGTTGGCGTCCTAACGAACCTCGCACCCGACCATCTCGATCGATACGACGGCGACGTCAACGCGTATTACGCCGACAAGAAGCTCCTCTTTCGCAACTCGACGGCCGAGTCCACGCGCGTCGTGAACGCCGACTTTCCCGAAGTGCGTGCGCTCGTGAACGGAACGCCGGGCACCGAGTACGGATATTCCGTCGAGTCAAAGGCAGACGCCTGGCTCGATAAACAGCACGATCGCCTCATGCTGTTCGACGACGAGCTGATGCCGCGCTCCGAGCTGCCGCTCGCGGGGAATCAGAACGTTGCGAACGCGCTCGCTGCGGCCTTGGCAGTGAGCGTCGCGGATCCCGCGCACCGCAACGAAGACGCTCGCGCGCGGATGCGCGCTGCCCTAGCGCAAGCCGTTCCGCTGCCGCATCGATTTCAGCCCGTGGGCGAGTTCGAAGGCGTGCTGTGGGTCAACGACTCGAAAGCGACCGACGTGTTGGCAGCGCGCGTTGCGATCGAGAACATGACGCGGCCCACGGTCCTGCTCCTCGGCGGCAGGGGCAAGGGTGAATCGTACGGCGGGTTGCGCGAGGCCGTGCGCGCGCACTGCAAAGCCGTGATTGCGTATGGAGAAGAGGGCGACAAGATTGCGGCGGACCTGGCGGGGGCGTCGACAATCGAACGCCTAACGGGAGACTTCGAGACTGTGCTTCGGCGCGCACGCGCGCTCGCCCGCCCGGGCGACGCCATATTGCTCGCTCCCGCTGTAACGAGCTGGGACATGTTCAAAGACGCTGAAGAACGCGGTTCGGCCTTCGCTGCCTTTGCCCGCGCAGGGACCGCATGAAGGACCAGACAAACGTTCGTACGCGCTGGGCCATGTCAGTCGAGGCCCGCGGACTCACAGTCATTACCGCGGTGCTGGCAGTGTTCGGTCTCGCTACGCTGTACAGCGCCAGCGCGATTGTCGCGATGCAGGAGGGTGCCCCGTCCACGCACTATTTCTTCCGTCAGGCGATCGGAATGGGCGCCGGCATCGTCGTGTTCGCGATTGCTGCTAAGATCGACGCCGAGCGGTGGCGTAAGTTCGCCTGGCCGCTGATGCTCGGAACGGCGGCTGCGATGCTTCTGACGGTGCTGCCCTTCACGCGGAGCATCGCCCCTGAGGTCAACGGCTCTCGCCGATTCCTGCTCGGCACGTCGCTGCAGCCATCGGAGCTGGGCAAGCTTGCGATCGTGATCTGGACCGCGATGCTGCTGGTGAAGAAGGGGCCCGACGGGATGCGTCGCCTAACGAAAGGCCTGCTACCGTTTCTCGTCGTAGTCGGCGCGCTCGGACTGCTGGCGATCTTTCAGCCCGACTTGTCGGTCGCGATGATGTACACGCTTGTCATGGCGATCATCCTGTTCGCCGGTGGCGTGCGCATCGGCCACTTCGTTGCGCTTGGCATTATCGCCACGCCTGTTTTGTGGAGCAAACTCCAGGAACTGCAGTACGCCATGCAGCGCGTGTTGGCGTATCTCAACCCGACAACGGCGCAGGACATCGGCTACCAACTCAAGCAATCGCTCATCGCCGTTGGATCCGGCGGCTTGCTCGGCAACGGCTTTGGGAACGGTCGTCAGGCATACGGCTTCATCCCGTTCGGGCAGACGGATTTCATCGCATCCAACGTGGGCGAGGAGTGGGGCTTCATCGGCATGCTGTTCCTCGTCGTCATCTACGCCATCTACACGTACCTCGGCATGCGCATCGCGCGGAACGCGCGCTCGCCGTTCCTGCAGCTGGTCGCGGTGGGCCTAACGGTGACAATGGCGATCACGGCGTACCTGCACATCGGCGTCGTCATCGGATTGCTCCCGACGACGGGACTGACGTTGCCGTTCATTTCCTACGGGCGCTCCAACCTGCTGCTCTCGTTCCTTATGACGGGGATTCTCGTGAATATCGGGAGCAGCAAGGAACGCGTGCATGGGGCGGCAGCGACCGACCCGCTCGTGTCTCCCGCTTGAACGTTCTGTTTGCGGGGGGAGGGACCGGAGGCCATCTGTATCCCGCACTCGCCATCGCGCGCGCGCTGATACGGCGCGAGCCTAACGTGCGACCGTTCTTCATCGGAGCTCGCCGGGGCATAGAGCACGACGTGCTCCCAGACACCGGGTTCCCGCACATCCTGCTGGACCTGCACCCGCTGTATCGAAGCGCGCCCTGGAAGAACGGACTCACTTTGTGGTCGCTCTTCACCGGCTGGCAGGCGATCAAGTTGATTGCGCGACAGCACCAAGCGCGGCTCTGCGTCGCGACCGGCGGCTACGCGGCCGGAGCCACGATCGCGTATGCCGCCACGTCGCGAACGCCGCTCGTGCTGCAGGAGCAGAATTCCTTCGCCGGCCAAACGATCAAGTTCGGAAGCCGCTTTGCGCGCGAGATCTACCTGGGCTTCCCGGAAGCAGGGAGGTCCCTGCCGTTAGGCGCACGCAGTCGCTGTTTCGATACCGGTAATCCAATCGAGCCACCGCCACCTCCAGCCGCCAGACCGCCTCGCGACCAAGCCCGGGCGAATTGGGGGTTCTCCGCGGGTGGGGGGCCGACCGTCCTCGCCTTTGGCGGTAGTCAGGGGTCAGCCGCGCTCAACGACCTCATTGCCGGCTGGCTCGCCGGAACGGCGCACGCGTCGTCCGACGTCAACGTGATCTGGGCAACGGGGAAGGACCACTACGCTCGTTATGCGCATCTCGCATCGAATCGAGTCGCGATGCGGCCGTATCTCTCTCCGATAACCGACGCCTACGCCGCGGCGGATATCGCGCTCACCCGGGCCGGTGCGATGACCACCGCGGAGTTGTGCGCGTGGGGGATTCCGTCGATCCTCGTTCCGCTTCCAACTGCCGCCGCTGACCACCAGACCGCGAACGCAAAGGCGCTCGAAGCAGCTGGCGTCGCGATCCGTATCGATCAGAAGCAGACGAGCGGGCTTCAGCTTGGAGAGGTCGTAACGCGTCTCGCGCACGATGCTAAAGCACGCGAGGAGATGGCTGGTCGAGCCCTAGAACGAGCGCGACCTGACGCTGCCGATACTATTGCTGGACGCATACTTAGCCTACTGACTTCAACTAAAGCTGTCAGCCGTCAGCTGACCGCCGACGGCTGACAGCAGCCGACAGCTTGAACATGTCGCTTCACGACTCTTCCGACTCGCGGCCGATCCACTTCGTTGGCATCGCTGGCGCTGGTATGAGCGGGCTGGCCGAACTGCTCGTTCGTCGAGGCGTGCGCGTGACTGGTTGCGATGCGAGTCCGACGGAGGAGAGCCGCCGAGATCTGGCTCGTATCGGTGTCGACACGATTCCCGGCCACAGCTCCGACCACGTGGCCGGTTCGCGAATGCTGGTCGTCACATCGGCGATGCCAAAGAACCACCCCGAGCTGGAGGCAGCTCGAGCGGCCGGCATCCCCATCGTTAGGCGCGCCGAAGCGCTCGGCGAGGCGACACGCGTTGGCGACGTCATCGCAATTGCCGGCACACACGGCAAGACCACAACGACGGTCCTAACGACTGAGGCACTGGCCGCAGCTCGTCTGGATCCGACTGGCCTCGTTGGCGGCCGCGTCTCCGACTGGAGCGGGAATCTGCGGCCGGGATCCGATCGGCTGTTCGTCGTCGAGGCGGACGAATACGATCGGTCCTTCCTCGCGCTCACCCCGACGATCGCGGTCGTAACGAACGTCGAAGCGGATCACCTGGACATCTATCGCGATCTGGCCGACATCCAGAGCGCCTTCGAACAGTTCATCGCTCCGGCGCGCGCCGTTGTGCTGTGCGCCGACGACGCTGGTGCCGACAAACTCAAGGTCACCTCGGGCGCTGAAGTTGTGCGCTATGGCGTCGAGAACAACGACGCTCGCGTCGTCGCCGACTCAGTTCAGCTCTCGCCGAGTGGTGCCGTGTTCGCGCTATACTACGATGGCAAATGCCTTGGCGACGTGGATCTGCAGATCACCGGCATGCATAACGTGCGCAATGCTCTAGCCGCCATCGCCAGTGGTTTGACGTTAGGTGTCACGCTCCCCGCCATGCTACCCGGACTGCGGCGATTCGCGGGAGTCGAGCGGCGCTTTCAGCGACTGGGCAAGGCGCGCGGCGTTCAAGTGGTGGACGACTACGCGCACCATCCGACCGAGATCCGCGCGACGCTGGCGGCAGCACGCAGTGCGTTTCCAGATTCTCGCCTCGTCGCCGCGTTCCAACCGCATCTTTACACGCGCACACGAGATTTCGCGCGTGAGTTTGGTGAAGCCTTGGCAACAGCCGACCGAGTGTATCTCACGGAGATTTATCCAGCGCGCGAACAGCCGATCGCGGGCGTCACGAGCGCCCTCGTCAAAGAGGCGATCGAACGTGCCGGTGGAACGATCGCTTGGTTCGGCGAGCGCGCATCGCTTGCCGACGCGCTCGCGCGTGGCACCGACGAGGGCGATGTCGTGCTGACGCTGGGCGCTGGAGATATCACGAAGACAGGCCCTGAGCTGCTCGAGCGTCTGCGCAAAGGTGACGCGTGATCAGACGCGCGATCGATTGGCTCAATGTGCACAGGCGAACCATCGGTCTTTCGACGCTCGCCGTCGTTGTGATTGGATCGGTGGGCTGGGTGCCCCTCGTTCTGCGCCCGCTCGACTTCTTTCACGTCAGGCGCGTCGTCGTGCGCGGCGTGCGTTATCTCGACGGACGCGCGCTCGTGCGGCAAATGCGAATCGATACGACTGTCTCGATCTGGGACGCGCTCGGCCAGTACTCAGCGCGCCTTGCGTCGCATCGTCAGATTCGCACCGTCCGCTTGAGCCGCCGGCTACCCAGCACTGTGATCGTCACCATCGAAGAGATCGCGCCGATCGCGCTTGCGCCGTCGCAGGGCGGGGGGCTCCGAGCCTATGACGAAGACGGGCGCGCGCTGCCGTTGGATCCCACGCGAGTTGATGTCGATCTGCCAATTCTCTCGCGCGCCGACACTTCGCTTCTTCGCTTATTGGGAGATCTCAAACGAATCGACCCCGCGATGTACGCGCGCGTGAGTGAAGTGGAGAGGACTGGACGAGATGAGGCCATCGTGTTTCTGTCCTCACTCCCAGTGCGCGTACGTTCTACTATTCCTGCTGATCGTTTCGCCGACCTGCGTGCGGTCGAGGAAGACCTAGTGCGACGCCGAGTGAAATATGCCGAACTTGACTTGCGCTTCAGCGATCGCGTAATCGTCAGACTGCAATGAACGCCGACAGAATCGTCGCAGGACTCGACATCGGATCTGCCAAGACAACGGCCATCATCGCCGAGGTCTCGGGAGAGCTGCCAAAGCATCCAGGAATCAAAGTCCTCGGCGTCGGTCAGGCGCGCACCACGGGGATGCGACGCGGCGTCGTTTCTGACATCGAGGAGTCGACGCAGTCGATCAAGAAGGCGATCACTGACGCTGAGCGAATCGCGGGCGTGCAGGTGACCGAGGTCTACGCCGGAATCGCCGGCGAGCATGTGCAGGCGATGTGCAGCAAGGGGATCGTCGCGATAGGCGGCGAAGAGATCACACGCGCGGATGCAGACCGCGCGAACTCTGTCGCTCGCGCTCAAGCAATTCCCCAAGACCGCGAGCTACTGCACGCGATTCCACAGGAATACACTGTCGATCGCGCGCAGGGCATAAGGGATCCGATCGGGATGATCGGCACGCGTCTCGAGACCGAGATGTATCTGGTGACGATCGGAAGCTCGCCGGCGCTCAACCTGCGCAAGGCTGTCGAGAGGGCAGGGTACACCGTGCGCGAGCTCGTGCTCGAGCCGCTGGCGAGCGCGCTGGCAGTGCTCACGGAAGACGAGAAGGAACTCGGCGTCTTGCTGATCGAAATGGGCGCCGGTGCGACTGACATCGCGATTTTTCACGAAGCGAAGATCCGTCACCTGGCGACGATTCCATACGGTGGGAACAACGTCACGAACGACATCGTGCAGGGGCTGGGTCTCACGCAAAGTGACGCTGAGCGCATCAAAGAGACGTACGGCTGCGCTTACGAGCCGCACGTGCCGCAACACGAAGTCATCCAGCTTCCGAGCACGGCGGCCCAGGGTCAGCGTCAGATTCCGCGTGAGCTGCTCGCGCACATCATCCATCAGCGAACCGATGAGATCTTCGACATCGTGCGACGCAACGTTGATGACGCGGGCTTCACAAACCGCTTGAGCGCGGGCGTCGTCGTCACTGGTGGCGTCGCCGAACTTCCAGGCGTCGCCGAGCTCGCGGCTGATGTTTTCGGAACAGGTGTGCGCGTTGGTGTTCCGAGCGAAAACATCGGTGGTCTGGTCGACACCGTTGAGTCGCCGAGATTCGCGTGCGTGGCCGGACTCGCGTTGTACGCAGCGAGTCGAGCGGCGATTGGAGCCGGCGTACCTGCAGGTCGTAAGCTGCAACTAACAGGACCGGGGATGGACAAGCTGGTGACCCGCGTACGGACTTGGCTTCAAGACTTCTTTTAGATCAAAACATGGAGCTGTGAGTTAGGCGTTAGCGAGTGCCGAGCCTCGAGCAAGCAAGCTCACCGCAGAAGTGTTTCCCGAGCAGAGCCGACAACGCTCTGCATTTTTTTTCTAGAAACTGCGATCGAAGAACAGCGCGCGCTGCCTGGAACTCGGAGCTTACTGTCCTCGATACTCGGCACTCGAGAACTCTCAACTCAAAGCTCCCTGTTTTGAACTTTATTGCAAACCTCTCACGTCACGTGATGTCTCACGAAGTAAAGTGGATAGTTTCGCTGATAAAGTTCTTCATCACGCGACTCGTTAAGCAAACAACATCACAGATTTTCTCGCGCGCATTGATTGTGGACAAAATTCTGCGCGCGCTGCGAGTGTGACTTTCCTCGCAATTTCTACTCGATGTCTTATATTCGTGGCGCGCGTTTCTAGGGCGCGGCGTTATGCATCGCTGCGCATTTTGTTTTCTCGGTTTGCACCCGATAACGCCATCAACGTGGAGTGGGTTCTACGATGATCTTCGAGCTCGAGGATAGCGTAACGCAGAGCGCCAAGATGAAGGTTGTTGGCGTCGGCGGTGGCGGCGGCAATGCGGTGAATCGCATGATCGAGGACCAGCTGCCGAACGTCGAGTTCATCTCCGTGAACTGTGATTCGCAGGCGCTGCTCACGTCGAAGTCCAACGTCAAAATCCAAATTGGAAAGAAGCTCACACGCGGACTTGGGGCCGGCGCGCGTCCCGATATTGGACGACAAGCGATCGAAGAAAACCGAGAAGAGGTTTCCCGCGCGCTTCAGGGCGCGGACCTCGTGTTCATCACCTGCGGCATGGGCGGCGGCACAGGGACGGGCGCGGCGCCTGTTATCGCCGAGCTCTCAAAAGAAGTTGGTGCTCTGACTGTCGGCATCGTCACGCGGCCCTTCCTGTTCGAGGGCCGCAAGCGCATGCGGCAGGCCGAAATGGGCATCAACGAGATGCGCAAGCACGTCGACACCATGATCGTCGTGCCTAACGAACGCTTGTTGGCCGTCGTCGGCAAGGGCATTCCGTTCCAGGACGCGCTCAAAAAGGCCGACGAAGTCCTGCTGCATGCGACGCAGGGCATCTCGTCGCTCATCAGCGTGACTGGGCTCGTCAACGTCGATTTCGCAGACGTCCGCACTGTGATGCAGAGCGGCGGTTCTGCGCTCATGGGCACGGGAATCGGCCGCGGCGAGAGCCGCGCGACCGAGGCCGCTCAGCAGGCCATCGCGAGCCCGCTGCTCGACAACATCTCCATCTCCGGTTCGACGGGTGTCCTCATCAACATCACCGGCGGTGGCGATCTCACATTGGGAGAAGTTCATCAAATCAATGAAGTCATCCACGAGGCGGTGGGTGACGACGCTGAGATCATCTTCGGTGCAGTGCACGAACCGGCGATGCAGGGCGAGATCCGCGTCACTGTCATTGCGACGGGTTTCGATCGCGTGATTGGCACAATGTCCGCGACGCATGACGTTCACGCACCGCTGACCGCAAAAGGTGTGATCCCGATCAACCAAAGGGGTGGCGCCAGGACCGCCACACCTGTATCTCCGAGGCCGGTGCAACCAGTCGATACGGTGCGTCGTCCTGCTAGTGCCCAGGCATCGCAACTTCGCGGCGTGGGCGGAGTAGGACCGGGGCCCGTGGCAGGTGAGCAAGAGCTCAACGACATGGAGATCCCGACCTTTATTCGGAGACAGATGGATTGAAGACGTGGATGGTTCGCGCTGCCGTCTATTCAACGGTAGCGCTCCTGGCGGTCGCGGTCGTCGCCTATCGTCCGCAACTGCCTAACCAGAACGTAGCCCAGGTGATCGAGCGCCATGCCCCCGCGTGGCGCTCACGTGTCGATACCCTTGGGAGAGGCGAGGCGCTCACCGCGCTCCTCGCGCGCGTTGGCGTCCCCGTCGCCAGCGCCGAAGCACTGCTGCGCTCCGCGACGACGCTCGACTTTCGTCGCATCCCGGCTGGAATGGAGGTCGCGTCGCGTCACGCGACTACAGATTCAGTTCCATCGGAGGTCGTGCTCCGCCTCTCTGATGATCGCAATCTGCGACTGGTCAGAACGGACACCGGCTGGACGAGCCAGGAAGAGCGCATCCCATGGACCCGCGATACCGTTGCGTACGTCGGCTCCATAAGCTCGAACCTCTACGACGCAATAGATCGCGCCGCGCCAGAGCTCTCGTCAGGCGCGCGCGCTTCGCTGGCTTGGGGCATCGCGGACATCCTCGAGTATCGCTACGACATGAGCCGCGATCTTCGTGGCGGCGACGTGTTCAAGGTCCTCGTCGAACGCGAGATGAGTCCGAGCGGCGCGAGTCGCATGGGCGATGTCCTCGTGCTCACATTCACGACCGGGAATCAAACGACTGAAGCCGTTCGACAAGTCTCGTCGGCCGGTCGTTCGCGCTACTTCGATCAGAATGGCAAGTCGCTCGAAGCCGCGTTCCTACGCGCGCCGCTGCAGTTCCGTCGCATCTCGAGCCGCTTCGGCATGCGCAAGCATCCGATACTCGGTGTCTGGCGGCGTCACGCGGGGACGGACTACGCCGCGTCTGAGGGGACCCCGATCCGGTCCATCGGGGATGGGGTCGTCACCTTTGCTGGGCGCATGGGCGGCTACGGCAATGCGATCGACGTTAGGCACGCCAACGGATTCGTCTCGCGCTACGGACACATGCGCGCGTTCGCGAAAGGCATCAGCCGAGGCGATCGCGTCGGCATCGGTCAGACGATCGGCTTCGTCGGCCACACGGGTCTCGCGACGGCCGCGCACCTGCATTTCGAGATTCTCGTCGGCGGGTCGCAGCGCGATCCGCGTGTCGCGCTCCAGCGCGTGGAAGGGAAACCGCTCGACGCGCGTGAGCGCGCGGATTTCATGCGTTCGCGCACGCTGCTCATGGCCCTGCTGGATCGCGGTTTGACGCGCGACACACTCGTCGCTGCCGTCGGCCAGTAGGCCCGCGTGCGGTAGTCGGCGGACATCCCGCTTCGGGGCGGCATGAAATCGCCAGCGCACGTTAGGCACACGAGCAATCCGTCCGACTCTCGTCGAGTCGTTGTCAAGTTTCGCCCCGGGATCGTGCTACCGTACGACGATTCGGCGGCGTCGAAATTGCTCGAGCGTGCCGGACACGCATGGGAAGAGATAAGCGAGGAGTTCCCCGGCGTCACGTTCGGCCCCTACTTCACGACGATCCCGATCCCGCTGCTGCGCGAGCTGCACACGCCGTCCGATGCTGGGACGGCAGAGACGGACTTCACTTCGTACTTCGCTGTGGAATGTCCGCCGGGAACCGACTGGCATGGTGTCGCGCGGAAGTTGGCGACCTGGGAAAGTGTCGACCGCGCGTACGTTGAATCCCCTCCCGTGCCGCCGCCTGTCGATCCGGAGAGTGATCCGCGATTTAAGGAGCAGGGATGGCACAGCGCTGCAGCGTTGGGGATTGACTCGCGCTTCGCTTGGAATCATGCCGACGGCTCGAACGTGAATTTCGTCGATCTGGAGCGAGGCTGGGTGCTTACTCACGAGGATCTCAAATCTGCGAAAGTCACATTGATCTCAGGGCTCAACAAAGACTTCAAAGACCACGGCACGGCTATACTCGGACTCGTTAGGGCGGCTGATAATCGCCTCGGCGGGATAGGCATCGCTCCTAAAGCGACAGCGCGTGTCGTTTCTCAA
>CBQVAZ010000015.1:0-18382 GCA_967720205.1 uncultured Gemmatimonadaceae bacterium
GTCTCAGTTACTCAGCCGCCGAGAGGGTTCTTGCGTGGCGACGGCAGAGTCACTCTTCGCGGACTGTCCCGTGGCGATGATGCGTGACGCGCATATCGGATCGAAGTCGTACATCAACGCCGATACGGGCACGCTGCTGGACTACCGAGACCTCCCTCAGCAGTTGGAGGAGCTTCTCGAGCGCTCGGGTAACTTTCACGCTCGAGAATGGGCTGACGCGAACATCTCAGCGCACAAATCGTCGGCCAAGCTGAATCAGATCTTCAAGGATCATGCAGCCCAAACGGGAAAGCCGTGGACGCGGGATCTGGCACCGATGTGCTGGCGCTACGTGCCGACGTATTTGCGAGATGAGGATCGAGCGCGGCTACGTCCTGCCATCGACGATCTGGCGCAGCGACACGGACTGAAGTTGAAGGAATTCATCTACCGACCGACCGACTGACGCTATGTGTGGGATCGCAGGGATCGTAGGAGCGCCATCGAACGAGGGCGCGGGCGTCGTGAGACGCCTCGTCGACGCGCTCGCGCGGCGTGGTCCGGACGGCGAGGGCCTACACGCCTGGCCGAGCTCCGCGTTAGGCCATCGGCGTCTCGCCATTTTCGATCTCAGCTCCGCCGGCGCCCAGCCGATGACCGATCGCGAAACGCGCACCGGCATCACCTTCAACGGTGCCGTCTACAACTTCTGGGACTTGCGCCGCGATCTGGAGCAGACTGGCGTGAGCTTCACGAGCCGCACCGACACGGAAGTCTTGCTCAAAGGGTACAGCGTCTGGGGAATCGACGAACTTGTTAGGCGCTGTCGCGGGATGTTCGCCTTCGCGATCTGGGACGACCCACGCGGTGTGCTCTACCTCGTGCGCGACCGCCTCGGCGTCAAACCGCTGAGCTATGTGCTCCAGAATGGTTCGCTCGCCTTCGCATCGCATCCGCGCGCGCTGCGTTCAGCGGGTCTGGCGAGCGAGCTGGATCCGCTCGCTGTGGGCGAGTTCCTAGAGTACGGCTTCGTCAGCGAGGAGCGATCGATCTTTGCCGGCGTGCGAAAGGTGCCGCCGGCGACGATCCTCGAATGGCACCCAGGTTCGGAGCCGAAGCTGCGCACGTATTGGTCGTCGCCTGCACCGTCGCACAACACGACGATCGCGTTCGACGCGGCCGTGGCGGACACAGAACGACTTCTGCTCGCGGCGACGGAGCGGCGCCTGCACGCCGACGTTCCCGTCGGAGCCTTGCTGTCCGGCGGTGTCGATTCGGCACTCGTGTGCTGGGCAATCAAGCAGTCAGGCGGTGACGTCGAGGCGTTCACAGTCGGCGTCCCGGGATCGTCCGCGGACGAGTCGCCGCTCGCCGCACGCTGCGCCAAGCAGTTAGGCATCCGGCATCACATCCTCCCGCTGCGCGACGACGAACCGGACGAGATCGAAGCGCTGGTTACGGCGTACGCCGAGCCTTTCGCCTGCGCCTCTGCGTTAGGCATGCTCCGCGTGTCGCAGGCCGTGGCTCGCGCCAATGTAAAGGTCCTGCTCACCGGCGACGGCGGGGACGACGTCTTCCTCGGTTATCCGCGACACCTACTGCTCGCGCGCGTACAGCGCGTCGCGGCTGCTCTCCCGCCGGAAGCCGGGCCGGTGTGGCGACAGTTGCGTGGCCGATTGCCGGAAGTCGGGCCGGTGCGGCGCGCCGTGCACCTCATCGACTACGTGACGGGTGGGCTTGGCGCGTTCATCAGCGCGCACGACGGACTGCCTGAGATGCGCGGCCTAGGGATGCTTGGTCCACGTCTGCATAACGTGGAGGTCGAGGCGCGCCAGATTCCGTGGTCTGTGGACGGTGCGCGTCGCGTGCTCTACGACTATCTGGACTACGATCTCAAGCACCAGTTCGTGAGCGAGTATCTCACGAAGGTCGACGGCGCCACGATGCATTATGCGCTCGAGGCGCGCTCGCCCTTCTTCGATCACGAGTTGTGGGAATACGCCGCGCAGCTCGCGATTTCCACGCGGCTACAGGGCGGACGCCTCAAAGCAGTCCTGCGCGACATCGCGCGACGCCGCATCGGAGATTTCGTCGCCGACGAGCGCAAGCGCGGCTTCACGATTCCCGTCGAAAGCTGGATTCTCGGACGCTGGCGGCCGATGGTGGCTCGCACGTTCAGCGAGTCGGCGCTGCACGAAGAGGGCTGGATCAAAGCAGACGCCGTGCGTGCGGCCATCGACGGCGCCCGCGATGAGCGTCGCGCGCGGATGTTGTGGCATCTGCTGGTGCTGGAGCGCTGGCTCCGCGCCGAGCGGTTGGCCCGGCCTAACGCAAACGCGGTGGCTGCCTAACGCGCGCGCCGCCGCATGGCGGGCAAATCGGTCACTCCCGTCACGCCGGCGAGCCGCTTTTCGAGACCGCCGATATCCACGCCGGGCGTGGATGCGCCGGTGCCCGACGCGAAGAACTGACTGTCGCGCAGCAGACGGAACGCGTCGATCCCCAGCGCGCCGTCGTTGAGACCCACCGCCGTGCGCACCGGCACGTAGCTGTTGTTTGGCGGGAGCACGCGCGGCGGCACGCGCGTTACGATGATGTTGCGGTCGAAGCGAGAGCCTGCCGTAGTGTACAGCACGAGCGCCTGCGCGCCATTACCCTGTCCGCCGTGCACCGGATATTCGGCGTCACCACCGATGTTGTTGCGGAAACTGAAGCGTGCCGACGGATTCTTGTCGTCCCCAAACGTGATGTAGACCCGTGGCGCGAAACCCGTGTTGTTCTCGATGGCCAGATCGTCGATACGGCCCTGCAGCTGGAACATGCGGCCGTTCATGCCGAGGCCAGCGACACCGATGTTCGTGAGCAGGTTGTGCTTGAGCGACACGCGGTGCATCGACAGCGCGCTGCCGTAGTGCTCGAAGAGATTGAAGCCGCCCGCCGAATTGTGAATGAGGTTGTAGCGCATGGTGACGTCTTGCACGACGCACCACGGATAACCCGTGTCGGCCGAGCCTAACACGACGGCGAAACCAACCTGCGCGTCGGCCCAATTGTTCTCCATCACGTTCGCCTCGACGAGCACGCGCTGCGCGTTCTTGAGCTCGAAGAGGTTCTTCACCGTCCATACGCCCTTCCACTCCATCGGGCGGTAGAGATAGTTGCGCCTAACGATCACGTCGCTCGGCACGAGGCTGGGAATCGCCGGATCGACGCCGCCGAACATGATGACTTCGCCGGCCGCCTCGAGCCGGTTGTTCTCGATGCGATACGGCCCGGGTCCGTTCCAGCCGAGAATCGACTGTGAGTCGAAGCCGCGGCCGTGGCACTCGAGCAGCTGTGAATCGACGATTGCCGTGCGCGCGGAATTGAGCGCGACGCAGCGCTTGAGATTCACGTTAGGCTGGCCGTGCACATAGACGCGATCCAGGATCAAGTCGTGAGGCAGCTGCTGTGGCGTGCGCTGCATCCGCGAGCCATCGCCGAGGAGCACGAGTCCCTGCTGCACTCTGCCGAGCGCGGATTCGACGGTGATCTCGATGCCGACGATGCGCCATCCCGACGCGGCATCTTCTGTGTATAGCGCCGGCCGATCGTCATTCGTTATGAGCTTGGGCATCAGCGCTGAGTGCTGCGCCGGATCGATGCGCGTTCCTGCTGGCGGCAGCTGATCCAGCGCGGACGTGCGTACCGTGATCCACCCGTCCGAGGGCTCTCCCGGCTTTGCTGGAAGCTGGAAATGGCCGCGGAATTCGGCGCCGGCCTCGATTACTACCTCGTCGCCGCGCTTGGCTGATTGCAGCGCGCTTTGCAGGTTGTCACCCTGCCTAACGTTTATAGTGCGTCCGGTCGGAGCGACCCAGGTGACGTCCACCGAATCGCGCGGCAGCTCCGGCTCGACGGCCGGCAACGTTTCGGCGGTTGTGGAATCGAGCACGTACACGCGCGCGCTACCGCTGACGCCGTCCACGCTCGCGAGTACGTCGGTTGTGCCGTGGGCCATGCCGCTTACGAGGCCTTGAGGACTCACGGTGGCAGTGGCGGGGTCTGCGGTGGTCCACGTGACTTCGCGTCCCTGCACCAAGCGATGCGCTTCATCGCGCAGTTCGACGCGCGCCGAGGCTGTATCGCCTAACAAGATGACATCGCCGGCCAGAAACACGGCGACGGATGCCACAGCGGCGGCTTTTCGGGATGTGGCCACGGCATCCGCTACGCCTGAGCAGCGGCTGAACACGAGACCCAACAGACCCACGATTGTCATGATCCTGACTTCTCGCATTCTCGACGGCGCGCGCGGGGGATCTTGGCCGCCTCAACCGAGGCGTGATGCGGCGCGCAACTTACCGACGAGCAGTTGTTCCTACAACTGAAATTCTACAATCACTGGGAAGATTTGTTCGCTTTAAGGCGAGCCGCTTGTGACTTCGGGCACAGCGCTAACCCGTTACCAACAAATGCCCTCGTAGCGCGCGCCGTCGCTGCGTCGATCGCCGAAGACGCGCACCAGATCCACGACGATGCGGCCGTCGCCGATCACCTTCGACGCGTCGCGGAACTCGCTGGATCCGTTGCCGATCACCACCACTTCGCTCTCGTTCAAGACCTCGTCGATGCTCGGCCGCATGAGGGACCAGATGTGCGGGATCTCGCGCTCGATGTACTCGCGGTTCGCGCCGATGAGGCGCGCCTGCGTGACTTCTCGATCGTAGATGGCGACGCGCACCCCTTTGCCGATGAGCCGCTCGATCAGCGTCACGTTAGGCGACTCTCTGAGGTCGTCCGTGCCTGCCTTGAACGCCAGACCGAGCACGCCAACCCGTTTTCTTCCGAGGCCCATGATCATGTCGAAGGCGTGAGCGATCTGCGCCTCGTTGCTCTCCAACGTCGCCGCGAGAATGGGCGTCGGGACGTCGAGCTGCCGCGCGCGGTACGTGATGGCGCGCAGGTCCTTCGGCAAGCAGGAACCCCCGAACGCAAATCCGGGGCGCAAGTACGCCGGCGAGATATTGAGCTTGGTGTCCTCGCAGAAAAGGCGCATGACATCGTGGCTGTCGATGCCTAACGCCTTGCACACGTTCCCGATCTCGTTCGCGAAACCGACCTTGAGCCCGTGGAAGGAGTTGCAGGCGTATTTGACCATCTCCGCCACGCGCGTGGCCGTCACGTGCAGCGGCGAGCGCAGCGTCGAGTAGAGCGCCGTCACCGCCGCGGCCTCGCCCGGATCGTCACAGCCGATGAGCGTGAACGGCGGCTCGAAGAAATCCTTGATCGACGTCCCTTCGCGCAAAAACTCCGGATTCATGCAGACGGCGAAATCCTGGCCCGCCTTCTTTCCCGATGCGCCCTCGAGCGCCGGGATCGCGATGTCGTGCGTTGATCCTGGGAGCACCGTACTGCGGAGCACGACTGTGTGCCGTTCCTTCTTGTCGCGCAGCACTTCGCCGATCTGCGTGCACACGCGCTCGACGTAGCTCAAGTCGAGACTCCCGTTAGGCTTGCTTGGCGTGCCGACGCAAATGAGCGAAATGTCGGAATTCAAGACCGCGTCGCGCACGTCGGTTGTCGCCCGCAGACGACCGTCCGCGCGCAGACTGGCCACCAACTCGGCGATCCCGTGCTCCACGATCGTCGCCTGGCCGGCATTCAGCATGTCGACTTTGGCCTGTGAAACGTCGACGCCGATGACGCTATGGCCCTCCTTTGCAAAGCACGCCGCCGAGACGCAGCCGACGTAGCCTAGACCGAATACGCTTACACGTTGTGTCATGATTTGAGATTCAAAGTCATCGCCCGAAGCACTCGTCAGGCATCACCGAACATGCGTCCCCGCCACTTGAGATACACATCGCCGCCGAGCCGTTTTGCGACCTTGAGCGTGTTCCAGCGCAGCCACTGCGCCGAGCGTGCCGCACTCGACGCGGCAACCAGCCCGGCCGCAACCGGCGCTGCATGCCAGCGGCGAAGCGTATAGCGACCTAACACACGGCAGCCGTCGACGTGCGTCACTCGCGTCGTAGGCTCCGACGTAAAGAGGAAGCGTATCCCCGCTTCGGCGGCTGTTTCGGCCACCGCGCGCGAAAAATAGCCGCCCGGAACCGACGCGGTGTCGATCTGCGTTCCGAGCAGATCGCTCAACACCGCGACGGAATCGCGCCACTCACGCGAAAGTTGCTCGCGCGTGCAGGCGGCCATCCGCAGCGGGTGTGAGCAGGAATGGCTACCGACGACGTGACCTCCCTCGTGCAGCTCGCGTATCTGCTGCGGCGAGAGGAATGTGGCCGTGCCGATGTAATCGCTCGTTATGAGAAAGACACCGCGACAGCCGGCCGCTTCGAGCACGGGCGCCGCACTCGTTATGGCGCCCACGCCGCCGTCGTCGAACGTCAGCATGATCGGTTGTCGGGAGGGGGGCGGCGCATTTTCAAAGGCGACGTGCGGTGTCACGACGCTCCCTGCCGATGCGACCAATCGCAGATGCGCGGCGAAATCGCTCGCCGCGAGTTTGTAGCTCTCGCTCGATGGCCCGGGGAATCCGCTGACGCCAAAGTCATCCCCATCGATGATGTCATGGTATTCGAGCGTGATTGGAGCGCGCGTCACGGGAGCGGCCTTGCCGGCGGTGCGACGCTGGCGTTGCGACGACGCGCAGCGGCTCGCTTCCAGCGCCACCACGCCGTCAGCCACGGTTGGCCATACTCGGCCGAGCGGCGTCCAGCGGTCGAGAGCGGAGCGGCTGCGCCGCGGAAGATCTCGAGGAGACGCGTGGCGATTGGCGTTAGGTTGTCGAACAGAACGCGGTGCTGAATGACGATGTGCGACTCGCTGCGTTCATCGAAAGCGGCCGTGTAGTAACCGAAGACCGGCCCAGTGTCGACGCCGCGATCTATACGTAGGAGCGTCAGTCCTACTCGCTCCAAATCGTCGTTCGCGAGCGCCCAGAAGCAGCCGTGGGCGTTGCGGTATTCCGGACAAATGCCGGGATGCAGCACGAATGTGCCCGCGCGCGGGATGCTGAAGACGCGCTCGGCGATGATCTGTTTGCAGAGCGCCAGCACCATGTCGGGAGTTTGCTGCGCGACAAAGGCCTGCGCCTCGCGAGTGTTTGGGCTGGGCGTTTCGAGGCGCGGGACGTCCGCGGGCAACGGCGGGAGCGCGCTCGCCAGCTTCTCTTGCAGCCGCGATTTCCAGGTGGCGTCGCGCGCGGAATGCGTTAGGCGATAATACAATCGAAAGGCGAGGACGTCGGCGAGACGTGCGACTCCGACACGTTTCGCCTCACGCGTGAGACGCTTCCAGAGCGAGGCGCGCGGCTCGTGCAACACGACGATTCCGGCGAGACGTCCCCACGTCTCGACCCAGCGCGAGAGAATCTCGCGGTGCAGCGGCGCGTCGTGGTGTGCGATCACGACGACGCGAGGACGCGCCAACGTCTCGCTCACGCGACGCGTCCCGTCGCCTGCTCCGGTGCGCCTGCAGCCCGAGCACAGATTTCGCCGAAGCGGCGCGCGACCTCGGCCCAACCGAACTCACTGCGCACGCGTGCTGCGGCGGCGGCGGCTAGCGCTGCCGCCCGAGACGGATCCTGCAGCAGCCTAACAAGAGCGTCGGCGAAGGCGGGCGCTGTGTCAGCGGCGAGATACTCGGCGCCGTCGCTGAGGGGCAACCCCTCTACACCGACGCGCGTCGATACGACGGGAATTCCCATCGCCATCGCCTCGAAAACCTTGAGGCGCGTGCCACCACCGATGCGCAGCGGAATGATGAACACGCTGCCGCGTTCGAGGTATGGGCGCACGTCGGGCACCGAGCCGCTCACGGTCACATCGGGATTTCGCTCGGCGAGCGCGCGCACGGCGGCGGACGGAGTGCGTCCGACGATGGAGAGCCTAACGTCAGGCACTTGCGATCGTACGAGCGGAAGGACGTCCACGACGAACCATTGCATCGCGTCCTCGTTCGGGAGCCAGTCCATGGAGCCGGTGAAGACAAGCTCATTCCGTTCTCGCGCCACGTTGCCGGTCGGCGCGAAATAGTCCGTGTCTACACCCGTTGGAACGGCCGACACCCGCGCGAGCGAGTACTCGCGTTGCAGCAGCTCCGCGTCCTGATCGGAGACAGCGATCACGTGGCGGAATCGAGCGCACTCGCGTGCTTCGAAGCGTCGCATGCGACGCCATTGTTCCCGCATGTACGCGCGCGCGATGGCGCCGCGCGCGTGCTCAGCGTGCCGCTCCCAGATCTGCGCCTCCACGTTATGCTGAAAGAGCACGACCGGCACGCCGAGGTCGTCCGGGACGTTTACGCTCGGAAAGAGGAAGTCGCAGACGACGACATCTGCCTTGCGCGCCGCTTGCCTGATCGCCGCCGTAAAAGCGGGCACGTTGTATTTGGCGATCGCGTACGGGAGTTGCGAGAAAGCATTCGCGAGCAGCTCGCGATAAAACGTTAGGCTCCTTTTCGGGGCCGTTCGAAACGGGACCGCCACGAGCTCGTGGCAGTACTCCAGGGCGCGCTGTGGCGCGTCGGCGTCGGCCGTCCCGTCGTCAAGCGTCACGTACGTCACCCGGTGCGAATTGCACAGGTGACGCAGGATGTGGTACGTGCGGATGCGCCCACCCTTGTCGATCGGGTGCAGCAACTCCGTCTTGAGCCACACGATGTTCATAGGGAGCCGCCTAACGCCACTGGATCGACTCCGGCGCCTCGCCATCCAGGAAGATGCGCTGCCAGATCTCCCAGTTCACGAGCATCCAGAGACGCTCGTCGTGCTTCTCGCGTCCCGCGTTGTGTGCCCCGACGAGCCGACGTACGTGCTCGCGCTGGAAGAGGCCGCGCGCCATCGCGCGCTCGCCTAACACGTATTCGTCGACGACACCCTTGAACGGACCGCGGAACCAGGCGCCGACTGGCACCGGGAAACCCATCTTGCGACGGCTCAGGATCTCTTCGGGGAGCAGATCGCGCATTGCCTGACGAAGGACGTACTTCGTCGTCCAGCCGCGCAGCTTGAGGCGCTGCGGCAGCGACGACGCGAACTCCACGAGCGGATGATCCAGGAACGGAACGCGCGATTCGATCGACGCGGCCATGCTCATCTGATCCTGCTTCATGAGTAGCTCGTGCAGATACGTCTTGGTATCCGCATACAGCAGCCGGTCAAGCATCGTGGGAGCATCTGTCGCCGCGAGGGCCGCGTGTGCCGCCGCATAGGGATCCACGCCGTTGAGCTCACTCGCCAGATCCGGCGCGAGCAGCTCCTGCTGCCGCCGGCGGCCGAACACGGCGAAGTTGTCGAAGTAGAGCGTGTCGAGATCGGCCGGGAGGTACAGGAACGTGCGCGTTAGGCGACGTCGCAGCGCGCCGCCTGGCGGCAAGGTGTCGATGCCGATGCGCACCGCGGTGCGCATCGCTCGTGGCAGCGCCGCTTCATACGGCCGCCCCAATCGTTGATTGAAGAGCGTCACGCGATAGCGGTTGTAACCCGCCAGCGTCTCGTCGCTCCCTTCGCCGGTGAGCACGACTTTCACTCGCTCCGCCGCAAGACGCGAGACGAAGTACAGCGCGATGCTCGACGGATGCGCGATCGGCTCGTCCTCGTGCCAAACGAGTTTTGGAAGCGACGCGAAAAACTCGTCAGGTGTGACCACCACTTCGTGATGATCGGTGCGGTAACGTGACGCGACCAGGCGCGCGTAGCTCAGCTCATTCGCCTCGCGCTCGGCGAACGCCACCGAGAACGTCTTGATCGGCTCGTCCACGAGCTGGCTCATCGTCGCCGTGATGGCGGCTGAATCGATGCCCCCCGACAGGAACATGCCTAGCGGCACATCGGCCATCAGCCGCATGCGCACGGCTTCGCGGAAGCGCTCGTGGTACTCGTCGACGAGTTGTGCGTCGCTCTGGCCGTTGAGCTCCACTGTGCGGTAATGCAGGTCCCAATACGGCTGGATGTCGATGCGACCGTCGCGCCAGGTCAGCGTGTGACCAGCGGGAAGACGCTTGATGCCGGCGAAGAGCGTTTCATTGCCCGACGGCGCGTAGTTCGCGAGCGCATCCGGCACTGCCTGACGATTGAGACTCGCGCGTATCTCGCCCGACGCGAGAATCGCCTTGATCTCGGAGCCGAAGATCAGCGTGCCGTCATCCAGATGCGCGTAGTACAGCGGCTTCACGCCGAAGCGGTCGCGCACCAGAAAGAGCGTTCGCTCCGTACGGTCCCACATCGCGAACGCGAACATGCCGCGCAGTCGCTCAGGCATCGCGCTGCCGTGTCGCTCGTACAGCCGCAGGATCGTCTCGGTATCGCAGTGTGTGTGATACCTAACGCCGCTCGCGAGCAGCTCGGGCATGAGCTGCGGATGATTGTAGATCTCGCCGTTGAAGATGAGCTGCAGACGGCCGTCGTCGCTCGCCATGGGTTGCGCGCCGCGCGCGACGTCGACGATGGACAGGCGACGGTGCCCGAGCCCGATTCCGGGCTCGACGAACAGACCTTCGCCGTCGGGACCGCGGTGATAGATCGAATCGCGCATGCGCTCGACAACCTCGCGGCGCACAGCGCGCGAAGATCGCGGTCCCGTCACGATGCCGCAGATGCCGCACATCGCCTAACGGGTCTCCATTGGAGCCAGCTGTTGGACGACGGACGCCACGTTGCTCGCAGGCGCGAGACTCACGCTACTGGTGAGCGTCGTCGTCCCCGCGGCGAGTCGCGCAACAAAGCGGCAACGCGTGGCGCGCTCGCGCGCACCGTACACACGTGACACCCAGGCGTCTTCGATCTCGAACTCGCCCCCCCCGTCACCCAGAGTCTCCAGTTGGCAAAGCAGCTTTCCTTGGCGCGCAAGCTCGACGCGGTTCGCGGTGAGGCGCCTAACCTGAATGCCGGGCGCGCACTGAAAGGTCAGCGACGCCGTGTGCGAGGCTTTGCAATCGAAGCGATCGCGCAAAACGATCATCGGCTCCCTGGACGTATCGAACTCCACCGCGCGACGATAATGCACGGGTGACGGCAGCTCTTCGAAGCCGCTGTGCGATCCTTCAAAGTACGCGGCACGCCCGCCGTTTAGCGGACGCCACGCCAAGACGCTCGCCGATGCCGTGCGGCGCCAGTGAAAGGGGCCATTCGGCTCGCTGGAGCCGGCGCCATCGATTGTCACGGCGTTATGCGCCAGCGTGCTGCGGAAAGCGTCGCGCGCGCTCGCGTCAACTGTATACGTGAATGTTCCCGGGTCGACGAACACAGGCTCGCCGTGCAGCGCCAGCTCGAACGCGAGGGCGTCGGCGTGCGCGTGTCCGCAGTTCATCGCGCCGTGTGGTCCGCAGTCGATGACGAGATGATGCGATTCGCGACTCCATCCGTCGCGCATCACGTACACACCACCTTCCTCGAATCCGCGCGACAGATAGCGCGGCGCGAGCTTGCCAATCGCGTCGATGCGATCGTTGGCGTCCGGTCCGAGCAACCAGACGCTGTCCGCGCTCGGCGCACCCGCGACGAAAGCGAAGTCAGGGCGGCCGCAGAGTACAGCGCCGACAGCCAGCGCTCCGCGCAGGTCATTGATCGGCCGGGCATCGAGAAAAAAGAGCCGCCCGCCGTCTTCATCGCCGAGCAGCGGGACCGTGCCGTCGCCCCGCGTTAGGCACTGCACGTGCTCCAGCAGCGAGTCCAGCTGCGGCGCGATCTCGACGCCAAGCGTACCACCGTTGGCTTCGTCCAGCAGCCAAAGATGCGTGTAGAAGTCGACCGTGTACCGCTGATAGTGCACGGACTGCTCGAAGTATACGCCATCTCGCAGGACGTGACGCGAGAGCTCGTCCAGCAGTATGTCAGCTCCACGTGAACGCCACGCCGCGGCCTGCGTCAGCTCCGGGAAATACGTGCCCAGATAGAAAAGTCCGAGCGCCTCGCCAGTGAGGTGCGTGTTGGGGCTGAAGTACGTGGAGAGGTAGCGTTCGAGGTGGCGGCCGTGCATCACGAGGTATTTCGTTAGGCGCGCGAGCGTCTCGCTTCCGAGCAATGGCGACTTCCTCAGGAACTCGAGCGCCCATATCCACGAAATCGCTCGGAAGGCCACTTCCAGCGAGCTGCCCCAGTTCACGCCGCGCTTGGGCCGATTGGCGTTCATCCACTGCGTCAGTGCGGCGATCATACCGCGCGCATAGCGATCGTCGCGCATGAGCCACCACGCCGCGCCGAGATCGACCAACCACTGCTGGCGATTGAGCTCCCAGACGACTTTATGATCCCCGGCGACGCGCGGGTTCAAATAGTCGATCTTGCTCCAGTGCACGCTCGGCGCGCGGACGCGCGAGACGGGATCCTGGTGCCAGTCGATTGTGGATCCAAACGCGAGGTCGCGGTAGCCCAGGAGATCGAAGTGTCCGCCTAACGCGGCATCGGCGCGCGCGACCACTCGCTTCGCGTATCCGGGATCCATCTCGCGGATGGCTTGTGACGTCGCCTGAGGCACATCGAACGAAGCGAACAGCCGCGGCTCAGTGCGCCCGGCGAAATGCTTGCGCCAGCCTTCGAGGTCTTGCCCCGAGAGCCAGTGTCGCAGCTTGGCGTCATCGGGCTCCTCATAGTCCCGAAAGTCCCAGCGCTCGGCGCGAATCGCGAGCGCCTGCCCGGCGCGCTCGCGCAATTCGGCGAGCGAGCGGCCTCGGAGTTTGCCAAGCGCGCGCAGCATCTCAGGCGACCGTCGTCGCGCCAGCCCGATCGCGCGCCGTCGTCATGGCGAGCTTCGTGTACAGTCGCGTCCATTCTTCGCGCACGGCCGGCCACACGTACTTCGTTAGGCACTCATTGCGCCCCGCGTCCGCCAGGCGCAGCGCCAAGTCCGGCTCTCGCAGCATGCGCAGAGCCGCGCTGGCCATTGCTTCGTCGTCGTCCTTGGCAACCACGAGCGCCGTGCGTCCATGCGAGACGATGTACGGGATGCCGCCAGCGTCAGTCGTCACGATCGGCAAACCCGCCGCATACGCCTCGATGATCGAGTTCGGCATGTTGTCGATGCTCGGCGCGTTCAAGTACACGTCGGCCGCATCGTACAAATCCGCCATCTCGCTCGGTGGGACGGGGCCGCGCCACTCGACGTTTCGCAGCCCGAGTTGCGCGGCCAGGGCATGCAGCATTGCGCGCTGCGGACCGTCACCGGCGACGACCAGTCGCGCCTCCGGCACTTCGCGTTGCACGTGCGCGAACGCCCGCAGGACGCACGCGACGTTGTAATGCTCCTCGAAGTTGCGGTTGCTCAGGAAGACCGGAGCCACGTGCGCGCGACGGCGATATCTGATCGCGTCGGTCTCAACGAAGTTGAAGATCGACTGCGCGGAAAGTCCGAATTGGGCAAAGACGTCGACGAGGTAGCCGGACGGAACGACGATCGCGTGCGCCATACGCATGCGCGCGACGGTGCTGGGCCAGCGCGTTAGGTGGTCAGCCGCCTGCCCGCTGCGGTAATTGAGCACGACGGCCTTTCCGTAAAGTCGCGCGATCGCCATGGCCGGCAACGGCGCCAGCACGAAGGACCAATACGACGCCGAGAAACAGTGCACGACGTCATAGCGCCCTAACGAGCGCACGAGCGACCAGCCGTACGCAAGAGATGTCGCGACTGTGCGAACGTACTTGACGCGCTGCAGCGCGCGCAGCGGCCCAGGGAGCCGGGGATTCACAGGCAGAAACGCGACTTCCAGCTCCGGCACTTCGCGCAGCTTGCCGAGCAGCCGCTGGAGCTGCACGGCTTGACCGCCGAGGATGTCGAGCGACGGCCCCACAAGACAGACGCGAACGCGGTCCCGTGGAGGGGGGGGAGGCGCACTCACTGTCATTGCGAGCTCACCGGCGCCAGACATCCCAATCTCCGCGGAGACCGTTCCACGTTGCGCGCACGACAGCGAGCTGCATAGCGAGGCCCAATACGACAGCGGAGCGCGCACGACGGCTCGCTGCCCAAATGAGGAACAGAGCGCCTAACGTCATCGCCAGGAGCACGGGAGCGCCGAAGGCGATGTTGGGACGGTTGGCGAGTGCCACGGCTCCGGCGCCGGCGGCCGTCACGAGCATAACGAGCACGAGATAAGGCGTGAGCAATCGTAGCAGCTTGTGACAGACGAACTGCAGCCAGATCGGGTTGCGGAGCGGAACCAGTACAGCCGGAAGCCATAGGCAAACCTGCAGCACGCCGGTCAGCGTGCGCACTTTGCGCTGATACTCCTGCGACGCCTCGAACCGTCTCTCGTCGATCGCCTGCGCCTCTCGCGAAAAGCCCACGCGATATCCGCGCAATACGAGCTCCATCGGAATGTACAAGTCGTCACACAGCACGCCCGCCGGCAACGGACGCCAGTCCGTTCGACGCATGGCGTAGATCGCGCCCGTCACGCCCACGGTCGAATGAATGCGCGCTTCCTCACCGCGCAGCCAGCGCTCGAAGCGCCAATACCATTCGGTGAGCGACCGCGCTCTCTTTGCGCCCACCTCCGAGTCTATGCGCAGTCGCAGCGCACCGGATACCGCGCCGAGGCGTTCGTCTTCGAGCGCCGATACGAGCAGCGGTATCGCGTTAGGTGCGAAGCGCTGCGCGGTATCGCTGAACACCAGGACGTCGCCTGACGCGGCTCGCACAGCGGCATTGAGGGCGCACGCTTTCCCACCGGGCGCATCGCCGCGCACGACGCGGGCGGCGCCGCTCGCCCCCACGTCGTCCAGCGGAAAAGGCGCGCTGTCCGGTCCGGCGAAGTCGCGTGCGACGACAACCTCGACCCCCCCGGTGTAATCTGCGGCCAAGGCGTCACGCGCCCGTTCGCGAATGAGGCTCTGGTCGTCCCGCGAGGCGACGATGACCGAAACGCGTCGATCTCCGGTCGACATCCGGCCGCGCGGCGAGCGGCCAAATAGCAGCGCAAGCAGCCAAATAACGGCCGGATAGCCGAGCCAGATCAGCAACAAAGCCAGCAGGCTAACGCTCGCTATATTCGTCAGTTGCGACGGCACCTCTGGGGCGTGTGTAGTCGTGGTGACGGAGAGATCGAACAGACAGCGGACCCCGAGCAAGAGCGGGGCCGAATGTCAGGCTCGGCGCCTCCGGCGGTTCGGGACAAAATACTGGCCGTTAGGCCTTCCTGACGCGCCTGCACAACACAAAATGCGGAAAAATCGGCGGGTGGGTCCGAGGGGAGTTTCGCAAGCGGCCGTGTTCGTTCGTGCAGTCTTGAGCACCCGAAGGAACGGCAGTTGCGCAGAGACCTGCGCTTTCAATTCCAGCAACTGCGGAAAGACATGTCAGAAACGAATTTGACCGCGCTCGTTACCGGCGGGGCAGGCTTTATAGGCTCGCACATCGCCCAGCGGCTGGTCGCGCTTGGTCACCGCGTTCGGATCGTCGACAACCTGTCGACCGGCTTTCGAGAAAACGTGGACGCGGTCGGGAGTGGCGTCGAATTCCTCGAGGGCGATCTGCGCGACGTGGCCGTCTGCGAGGCGGCGATGCGCGGAGTCCAGGTCGTCTTCCACGTAGCCGCTCTCCCGAGCGTGCCGCGATCGCTGCGCGATCCGATCGGATCGCACGAATGCAACGTGACGGCGACGCTCAACGTTCTCGAGGCTGCGCGCCGGGCCAAGGTGCGACGCATCGTCTATTCCAGCTCCAGCAGCGTTTACGGCGACACGAGCGTGCTCCCCAAGACAGAGCCCGTCGAGCTGCTCCCGAAGTCGCCGTACGCGGCAGCCAAGCTCGCGGGCGAGCTGTATGTGCTCGCGTATGCTCGTGCGGGGCTGATCGACGGCATCGCGCTGCGCTACTTCAACGTCTTCGGACCGCGGCAAGACCCTAACGGGCCATACGCCGCCGTCATTCCGCTCTTCTTGAGATCAGCGCTGACCGGGGCCAAGGTGCCGCTGTACGGCGACGGCTCGCAGACGCGCGACTTCACGTACATCGACAACGTCGTCGAGGCAAACCTGCTGGCGGCGACGCAGCCTAGCGAGCGCGTGAGCGGTTGGGTCGTCAACTGCGGCGCGGGCACTCGCATTTCGCTGCTCGAGCTGATTCAGCGAATCGAAGGCGTCACTGGCCGACGCGTTTCAGTTGAAAAGCATGCTCCGCGTGAAGGCGACGTGCGCGATTCACAAGCTGGACTCGAACGCGCGAAATCGGTGCTCGGCTACACGCCGCACGTTTCGCTCGAAGAAGGGCTCAAGCGCACCTGGAACTGGATGCAGATGACGAGCGGTGAGCGCGACAGCGCGCCGGCCTTCTCCGATTCTCGCTAAGAACCCGACTCTACATCGCCTTCTGGAGCGGACCCTTCCCGGGCCGCTCGGCGCTCGGCTCGTCACGCTGCTGCAGCAGGAGGGCACGGCCGGCACCGCGGCGAAGGGGTCCATAGCCGCGTTCATGATCGCCGCGGTCGGCGTCGTCATCTCGTTCGTCATGCAGACGACGCTCGCCCGCTCGTTAGGCGACACCGAATACGGCACGTACACGGTCGTCCTCGTCTGGATGAACGTGATTCTGCTCGGCACCAAGCTCGAGCTGGACATCGTCACCACGCGGTTCGTCGGCGCGTACGCCGCGACGAACGATTGGCCCCGGTTGCACGGCCTCCTGCGATTCATTCCGCTGCGCGTCTTCTTGCGATCGCTTGTCGTTGCCACGCTCGGTGCTGTTGGCTTGCTGGCAATGCGCGGCACGCGCTTCGATCACTTCGTCGCTTCGGGTTTGGTGGCGTTGCCACTCTTCGTTCTCACGGCGCAGGTGATGGTGCGCAGCGCCGCGCTGCAGGGATTCAAGCACGTCCTCGCGTCGCAGCTACCGACCGTCGTTGTACGTCCCGCGCTCTTTCTCGTTTGTGTGTGGCTCCTGTTGATCGCGGGCGTGCGCATGGCTCCGCATTCCGCTGTTGCGTTCAACGCTCTTGCCACTGTCGTCGCCGTCATCGTCGCCGAGCGATACCTGCGCCGTGCAACGCCACGAGAAGTCGCATCGGCACCCCCGATCAACGACATCAAATCGTGGCAGCGCGTCGGCTATGGGCTCGTCTTCATCAGCTTCGCGCAGCTCACTCTTTCGCAGCACACAGACATTCTCCTCGTCGCGGCGCTCATCAATCGCACGAACTCAGCGCACTACAGCGCGGCAAGCCAACTTGCGCAGCTCGTGGCCTTCGCGTCCACCGCCGTCATGTTCATCGTGGCGCCGCTCATTTCCGAGCTCTTCGCCACGCGCCGGCTCGATACGCTGCAGCGCTTCACGCGCGCGACGGTCACGGTGTGCATGGCGATCTCGTTCACGTTGCTTGTCGGCATCACCGCGTTCGGCGAACCGATGTTAGGCATCTTCGGCGCCGAGTTTCGCGTCGCCTATCCCGCGCTCGTTCTGCTCGCCTTCAGTCAGTTCATCAACGCGAGCGTGGGTGCGCTGGCCGGCTGGCTCATGACGATGACCGGAAACGAGCGCCCGGCCGCCTGGATGATCGGCGGGAGTGCGCTACTCAACTTCGCGCTTTCCTTCCCGCTTACCGCGGCGTTCGGCCTTGTCGGAACGGCAACCGCGACGCTGATCACTACCCTCGTGCGCTCGCTGATGCTGAGCGTCTACCTGCGCCGCAAGCTGGGACTGCTGCTCACTCCGGGCGGACTGGGACATCTGACCGCCTAACGGTCATTCGTCAGGAGCGCGGCAGCTGCCGGCATACTGCCGGCGACACTTCGAACGAAGCCGCTATCTCGTCGGGTGTAGCGTCCGTCTGCAGAAAGCGATAAACGCGGAACGTGGGGTTCTGATACTCGAGTACGAAGTGCTTCGGGTAAATGCGCGGCAGTGAATTCAAGAGCCTTGCGCGACAATTGTTCGTTTCTGCGTTCTGCCACACGATATGAGTGATTCCACGTTCACGCAGCGCGTGAAGCTGCAGGTGCGGCCTGAGCGCGAGCGCGCCCATCGACGCGACACCGGTTTCGATGCTGAGCACACGCGGATTGACGAACATTGCTCGCACCGGCTGCTTGCTGTTGCTATCGCGCATCCAGGCGAACAGCTGCTTGGCATCCGGCAGTCTATCCAGCGATAGCGGCGCCGAGACGCCCAGCTCTGCGCGCACAGCGCCGAGCAGTACGATGGCCAGCGCGATGGCGACCGGAACGGCGCTGCGGGGATACCAGCGCAGATAACGAGTGATGGTACGGCTCACGGCTGTCGCGCCGATGACTACACCGGCGGCGAGTACCGGATACATTGGCCAGAGATATCGGCCATCGCTGAACTGCGACACGAAGAGGGTCGCCACATACGCCAGGACTGTAGCCGTCATCATTGTGTGGCGATAGCGCCAGAGCAACGCGCCGGCCCCCGCGACGAGCAGGAGACTTGCGATCAGGTGATACGCGTCGTTCAGC
>CBQVAZ010000016.1:0-17486 GCA_967720205.1 uncultured Gemmatimonadaceae bacterium
TCGCCGTCCTACACCCACTGACTCCGACCCGTGACCCACCCGGCCGATAACCTGCCGACAGGCCAAGGCATCGCACCGACACCGTTCGTGTCGGCGTCAGTGCCGGCGATCGGCTGGAACAAGACCACGGTGCGGACCGGCCTGTGGGTCTCGATACTGACAATCGCGTACGGTCTCACGTGCTGGGTCGGTCTCCAGACGTCGAGCATCGCCACACACACGAGTGTCGTATGGCCGGCGTCGGCCCTTGCCCTGGCCGCGTGTCTGGCGTGGGGACCGCGCGCATGGCCCGGCGTCTGGGCAATCTCGTTCCTGCTCAGTCTTTGGGCGGCCGCCCACCCGACAGGGATTACGCAATCTGCCGCCCTGGTGTCGCTCAGCATCTCGTTCGGCACGACGCTGCAGGCGATCGTCACGGCGGAGCTCCTAAAGCGCCGGGTGCCTGGTGGCGTCTTCACGCACGCGGGCGGCGTGGCGCGATTCCTCGGCGTTGCGGCGATCGGTTGCGTCGTCGCTCCGAGCTGGACCGCGCTCACACTCTTGTTAGGCGGCCACGCCAGCGTCGGCACATACCTCGAGTCATGGCTCTCCTGGTACCTCGGCGACCTAACGGGAGTCCTCGTCTTCGCGCCGTTGCTCCTTCAGTGGCGCGAGATGCTGCGCGTGAGTCGCCGCAAGGGTTGGATTGCCGAAGCGATCGGCACGTGCGTCGCGGTCGTAGCGCTGGGCGCGATCGTGTATTTCGGCTGGCAGTCCCTGCGAGATCCTCAGTACCTGCTTGCGTTCATCGCGCTGCCGTGCATTGTCTGGATCGCCTTCCGATTCCGTCCGCCGGGCGTCGCTCTTACGGCCGCCTTCGTGCCGGCCATGGCCGTCGGTGCGATGAGTCAAGCCGGCGCCGGGTTCGCGACCGACGCCACGCAGGATTCGTTTCTCCTTTTCCAGGCCTTTTCCGCGCTTGTCTCCGTTACAGGCTTGGCTCTATCTGCGGCGATCACGGGACAGAAGCGCGCGGAGAAAGCAGTGCGCGCAGAGAACGCGCAGTACCTCGATCTCTATGAGAACGCGCCGGACATGTTCGCCTCAGTTGACGCCACGACACGAATGGTCGTTGAGTGCAACCAGACCCTTGCCACCGCGTTAGGCTACACCAAGCAAGAGATCATCGGACGCGACGCTTCCGAGCTGTATCATCCTGAGAGTCGTGACGCGGCGCGCATGGCATTCCAGCTGTTCCAACGCACCGGCACCGTGACGGGCATGGAGCTGCTGCTACTGCGGAAAGACGGGAGCAAGCTCGACGTGGGTCTGACTGCGTCGGCCGTGCGCGATGCCGAAGGACGCGTGATCAGAAGTCGCTCCGCCTGGCACGATATAACAGCGATGAAGATCGCCGAGCGCACGCTGCAGGATAGCCAACAGTTGTGGCGCGCGTTTATCGAACAAGCTCCCGCGTCGATCGCGATGTTCGATCGCGAGATGCGATACCTCGCAGTGAGCCGGAGATTCCTCGCGGATGCCGGTTTCCCGCCGGAGACCGAGCTGTATGGTGCGTCGCACTATCAGGTCTTCCCGACGATGCCGGAGCACTGGAAGGAAGCGCACAAGCGCGCGCTCGCCGGGGAAGTCGTCACGATGGAAGACGATCCGTTCGAAACGGCGGACGACCGAATGCAATGGTTACGCTGGGAAGTGCGTCCGTGGTACGACGTGAACGGGCTCGCCGGCGTCGTGGTGTTCACGGAAGACGTGTCGCGCCGAAAGGAAGCGAGCGACGCTCTGCGCAAGCTGAACGTTGAGCTGGAAGAACGTGTTCGCGAGCGCACCGCACAGCTCGAACAGCTCGCGCGCGAAATGGAAGAGCAGAGCCTAACGGATCAGCTGACCGGGCTGCCTAACAGGCGCTCACTGGATCTCAAGCTTGCACTGGAAATCCGGCTCTCTGTGCGTCACAAGGTTCCGCTCACGCTGCTCCTGCTCGATGTCGATCAATTCAAGCAATACAACGACTCCTTCGGCCATCCTGCTGGCGACGAGGTACTGCACAAAGTTGGATCAGTACTTCAGCATTCTCTGCGGACGACGGATTTCGCGGCCCGGTGGGGCGGAGAGGAATTCGTGGTCATGTTGCGCCACACGGACGAGGAAGGTGCGCTCATTGTGGCGCAACGAATCCGAGAGGCTGTGGCAAAGGGTGACTGGGCCCACCGTAACGTCACCATAAGTATCGGCGTCGCGTCGCTGCTGCGGCTCAAGCCGGAGGCCGGCGCGTTGCTCGCTCAGGCGGATCGCGCGCTATACGAGGCCAAGCGACGTGGGCGCAACCGTGTCGTCAGCGCGACGGAGCTGACGCCGCGCGAAGATCACGGGCAGAATAAGAAGAGCGCCTAACGTTCCAGAGACCATCCCGCCGGCGTTCGCCAGCGCGATGGCGCCAAAGAGCGTGGTGGTTCGTGTGCCGATGGCGAGCGGCAGCAAGCTAGCAAGCGAGGCGAGCGTCACGAGGATGATCATGCCGGCGCGATCGCGCGCTGCGGCGATTGTGTGCAGCGGTGTCAAGCGCTCGCCTCTGCGCCGGCGCTCCAGCGCGGCATCGATCACGAGAATCGCCTGATTCACGCCATGACCCACGACGAGGATGACGCCGACAGCCGCCTCACGCGTGAACGCCGCGCCGGCGATCCAGAAGGCCGCCATGACGCCGCCTAACGCGAGCGGGAGGCTGAGCAGGACCATGCCAGCCGCCCAGGCCGAGTTGAAGACGACGGCGACGCTCAGCAAGACGAGCACGATGCCCACGCTGAACACGAGCCACAAGCCTTTCTCGCTTTCGTCTTGCAAACGGAACGACGTGCCCAGGTCGCTGACGCTATAGCCGGCCGGAACGCTCGTCTGCTTCATGAAGGCCTCGTGCGTGCGATTGGCCAGCTTGTTGGGTCCGCGGAAGTCGTAGCTCAGGATGCGCACGTACTGCTGATCTTCGCGCGAGATGCTGCCTAACGCTTCGCGCTCGCTCACCGCGGCGACGTCGCCGATGCGAACGGGCGCGCCGCCCGGCGACGGAAGCACAGCCTCGCGCAATTCGTCCAGCGATCTGTCCAGCGCCCCCTTCGCCTTGACGGTGACGGGGACCTCGTCGCCGCCGATCTCGAGGTACTGACGCCCGATCGGGCCGCGTACTTCGCGAGCCACGCCAGCCGCGAGATCCTGCGACGTGAGGCCAAAGCGAGCCAACGCCGCGCGATCCGGTTCGAGTGTCACCGCGTACGCGCGCTCGCCACCGCCGAAGAAGCTCCCGGCGTGGATGTTCACGTCGCGCACGCGGGGGATGCGCTCGAGTCGCTGCTGCAGATCGAGCGCAACGCGTTCAACACCAGAGAACGAGTAGCCAAGAATGCGCACGCGAAACGTGGCGTTGCTCACGGATCCAAAGCCTGACGAGAAACCGGGACCCTGCCCGCGTACGAAGACCGAGGCACCGCCGATAAACACAGCGCGGCGCGTAAGCGCTTCCTCCAACTCAGGTGGTATCGCGCTCAGCTCAGCGTCGCGCGTGAAGGACACGAACATCCCTGCGCCGAACGGCCCGCGACTCTGCGACACGACGTGCTCCACGCCAGGCTGCCCCACGACAACCTGTTCCAGCTCGCGCATGGCGCGATCGAGCGTGGCAGGGTCGGAGCCGCGCGGGAATGAGAGGCTCGCGGTAAGCGTGGTGCGCTGCTCGCCGAAGCCGCCCCAGGCGAAGCGCGGCACCTTCTTGATGAAACCCCAGGTGAGCACGCCTAACGTGATGACCGTGAGGGAAAGCGTCACGTAGCGAACGCGCGTGAGCCACAGCAACAACCGGCCATACACGCGCCGCGCGCGCGGCCGCCGCGACTCGTGCACGCGATGCCCCTTGGCCAGCGCCGGAATCATCACGACCGACGCAACCACGGACCAGCCTAACGCCATGATGAACGCTGTCGCAAACGGAGTGAACGCCGCGCGTGCGTCGCCTTGCAAGTACAGGAACGGAAAAAGCACTACAGTGGTCGTGAGCGTCGCCCCGAGGATGGCAGGTGTAATGCGACGCCCGGTTTCCGCGCGCCCGGCGGGTGTGTCGGCCGACGTGCCGAGACGCTCGGCGACGACCAGGCCGTTTTGCACGAGAATGCCGATCCCCATCGCGAGTCCGGCGAGCGTCAGCAAATTCGCCGGGATGTCGAAGAGGTATAGACCGAGCGCTGTGCCCGCGACTGAAACAGCCGCGCTCAGCATAACGAGTGTGACGGCGCGCCTATCACGCAGGAACAACGCGACGACGACAAGCACGGTCACGAAGGCGATAGCGCCGCGCAGCAACAGGTCGCGCAGCTGATCCTTGAGATCGATGCTCTCGTCGTTGTTGACCTCGATTCTGACAGCCGGTGGCAGCGTCGGCTTGAGCTCGTCCAACACGTGACGAACAGAGGCGGCGGTCTTGATCGCGTCAGCGCCAGGAAGTCGCGAGACGAATAGCGCGAGCGCTGGTTGGCCATCGACTCGATAGAAGCGCCCGCGCATGTCTTCGTCCGGCCGGATGCTCGCCAGCTCCTTGAGGCGAAAGACTCGTCCGGCTCGACCCATTACGGGAAGCTCGCCGAGGTCTTCGAGCGCCCCGGGCTGATCGCGCAGCACCACCTGCCGTTCCGAGGAGCCGAGCCGCTGCTCACCTAACGCGCGGACGATGCGCGCGTCGCGAATGGCGTCGCTCAGCAGCTGTGGCGAGACGTCCAGCTGACGCAGGAGCTGTGCATCGTAGGACACGGAGACGCCAAGGTCCGTCCCGCCGGCGACGCCGATCCCGGCGACTCCCGGCACGGCGCTTAGCCGCGGCTGCAGCCGCTCGTCAGCCAGCTGCTGCAACGTACCGGCCGTGTACGGCCCGCTGAACGTTAGGCGCAACAGCGGTTCTTCTTCGAGCTCCTCCGGGACGTAGTTCGACACCGTCGGCGATGTCACGCCAGGTGGAAACTCGCTGCGCAAAAGCTCCATCCGCTCGAGAATGGAAAGCCGCGCGATCTGCACGTCCGCTGTCTGCTCGAGTTCTACGGTGATAGAAGACTGGTCGTCATCGGACTGCGACTCGGAGCGCCTAACGCCGCGTACGCTCTGAATCGCCGCTTCGATTGGAGACGTGACGTAGGTCTCCACGAGCTCGGCCGAGGCGCCCGCCCACGTCGCGGCGATCCGGAGCCGCGGCAGCTCGACGGTCGTGCGCGTAGCCAACGGCAACCGCGTGAAGGCAACCGCGCCACCTAACACGATCGTGGCGACGGCGGCCCAGATGACCGCTGGCCTGGACACCGCCCACCGTATCATGTACGAAGTCGCGCCGCGCTGCGGCGCTCTTGTTCGTCGTCGCGGGCGCCGCGCTCCTGTTCGTCGCCGTCTCCGTTAGCCGCGGCGGCCCCGGTAACTCCGTGCAGTCCGCGCTTCATGCTCTGTTCCTTGTTGCGCTCCAGCACTGCGTACGCCGTTGGCAGCAGGAAGAACGTGACAGCGAGCGCCGAGATCGATCCGCCGATCACACCCGCGGCGAGCGGCTGATACAACGCTCCGCCGCTGCCGATTCCGAAGACGAGCGGCAGCACGCCGGTGATCGTCGTGAGCAACGTCATCGCGATCGCGCGCAATCGCTGGCGTCCGCCTAACAAAACGGATTCTTCGATCGAATGACCTGCCTCGCGGAAGCGCCGAATCGCGTCGAGCTTGACGACGGCCTCGTTGTCAGCCATGCCGATCATTACGACGATGCCGATGAGCGACACCGCGTTGATGCTCTGGCCAGTCATCCAGAGGAACAGCAAGCCGCCCGCGGCCGCCAGCGGCACGGTGAGCATAACGACAAGCGGAACGGTAAACGAAGCGAACTCGCCGGCGAGCACCAGAAAGACGAGCGCCGCGGCGAGTATTGCCACGAGCAGCAACTCGTTGGCCGTTCGCCGCGCCTCGGCATCGGCGCCGCTCACGCTCCAGGACACGCCCGCAGGGAATGACGTCGCGGTCAGCATGTCGAAAACGCGCGCCGACGCGCGCGACGTCCCGCCTTCGCGAATGAGCCCCTCGACCTGCACCACCGGCCGCTGACCAACCCTAACGACTTCGATCGGGGCGCGTACTTCCTTGACCTCGATGAGCTGGCCGACGGGCACGCCGTTGACGCTCGCGGCGAGCGCTTCGGTCAGGTTCTCGTTTGCGCTGCCGGCGAAGCGCACGGTGATCGGTGTGCGGCGATCCGTCTCGCGCAGCTCGCTCGCTTCGACGCCGCCGAGTCCACCTTGCAATGCCGCGGCGACATCCTCGACGCTCACGCCGTGCTGCGCGATGCGCTCGCGCGCCAGAGAGACTTCGATGATCGGCTGAGTGGTCGCGTTCGAGGCGCGCACGTCGGCGAGGAAGGGAAGTGCCTGTACGCCTCGGCGCACGGAATCGGCCCAACGCTCCGCTTCGACGAGTGTGCGCGCGCTGATCTCGGCACGGACGATGCGACCCTCGCGGCCGATGAGCGATCCGAATTCCGACTGCCCGGCGAGATCGATGGACAGCGCGCTGCCGCCGCCGCCCTTGGCCAGGTCGGGCAGCGCGGCGCGTAGCGCGTCGGCGAAGGCCTGCGCCTTCGTGCCGTTAGGCACGGGGATGATCATCTCGGCGGTGGCGGACGAGCCAACGTCCGCGCCTGACATCACTTCCTCATCAGTCGCGATCCCGACGCGCGCGTACGTTGCTTGGGCATCGAGCAGGCGCGCAGCTTCCTCGATCCGTGCCGTCTGCCTAACAGTCTCTTCGATAGCCGTTCCCTCGGCGAGTCTGAGAGACGCCACGGCAACGCGCTCGTCGACCGAAGGAAGGATCTCGCGTGGCAGTCGCACTGTGACGAGCGCTGTGAGCAACGTGGCGATGCCCGCGGTGACGAACACGGTGCGCGGGCGCGCGAGGCACCAAATCATGCCGCGCTCGTACCATTCCGCGAGCGAATGTCCAAAACTCAACAGCCACGCCGGCAACGGGAGCAGCCTGGCGTCCGACCTGCGGCCCTTGCGTCGGCCAGCGATCAGCACCGGCATCAGCGTCAGCGCCAAAATGAGCGACGCGGCGACTGAAGTGACGACGGACAGTGACAAGTCACGAAACAGCGCGGCCGCGAGTCCTTGCACGAAGATGATCGGGCCGAAGACGAGCAGCGTCGTTAGGGTTCCGGCCGTAAGCGGGCCAGCAACTTCCTCGGTGCCCTCGATCGCCGACTCCGTGCGATCCTCTGGCCCTTGGCCTCTGGCCTCGGCCCTCCTGCGTTCCGCCGCTTCCGCGACGACGATCGCATTGTCGACCAGTAGTCCGACACCGAGCGCCAGTCCTCCGAGCGACATGATGTTGACCGTGACGCCTAACGCCTGCAGCGCGACGAGCGCCATGAGCACGGACAGGGGGACGATGAGCCCGATGGCGAGCGACGTGCGCCAGTCGCGCAAGAAGATCAGGATCACGATCAGCGAGAGCACGCCGCCGATGATGATCTCCTGCCCAAGGTTCGACAGCGCGTCAACAACGAAGTCGGCCTGTGCCGCCACGGTCGTTAGGGTGATTCCCTCGAACTCCTTCGTCAGCGTCTCGATCGTGCGGCCGATGTCGCGCGTCACTTTCACAGTGTTCGCGCCGGCGTCCTTGTATACGACCAGCCCGACGGCCGGCTTCCCCCCGAAGCGCACGATCGTCTTTGGATCGGCGGTGCCGAGCGAGATCGTTGCGACGTCGCGCAGCGTGATGCCGCTCCGCGCCGGACCGATCGGCGTGTTGGCTATCTCGTCAGGGCGCTGGAACTCCGTGAGTGCCCGCACGGCGTAGCGGAACTGCCCGCGACGGATCGTGCCGCCGGCGCCGTTCGCATTCGCCTGCCTAACGGCCGTCGCGAGATCTTGCGCAGTGAGATCCAGCGCTCGCAGCTTCGCCGGATCGACGTCGATGCGGATCTCGTCTTCGGGCGCGCCGACGACGGCCACGCTCGCGACTCCGGCGATCTGCTCCAGCCGCCGCGCGTGCACTTCTTCCGCCGTGCGCGCCAGGTTGCGCATGTCCTGCGTTCCGGCGAGCGCGAGGACTGCGATCGGCCGCTCGCCCGGATCGCTCGTGAGTAGCGTTGGACGATCCGCTCGCTCGGGGAGCAGACCACGCGCGTTGTCGAGCCGCTCGCGCACGTTGAGCAGCGTCGTCTGCATGTTCGTGCCCCAGGCGAAGCGCATCGTCGTCATCGCTTCGCCGTTGCGCGAAACGGTGCGCAGCTCGACGAGCCCCGGTGTCGCCGCTACGGCTTCCTCGACGGGCTCCGCGATGAAGCGCGAGACCTCGCTCGCGGCGGCGCCGGCGTACAACGTGCGAATGGTGAGAACGGGCAGCGCTACGTCAGGGAGGAGCGAGACCGGGAGCCGCCCTAACGAGACGGAGCCGAGGAGCACAATCGCCAGCGTCGCGGCGATTGTCGTGACCGGTCGGCGAACCGCGGCTCTGGTGATCGACACGGGCCGGCTGTTGACTATTGTCTAAGGACGAGGGACTACTTCGGGCGCCTAACGCCGCCAGCAGGCACCGTCAACGCCGTATCGGCCTGAATCACGCGCACCGGCGCATCGTGTGTGAGCGTGAGGTGCCCCGATACGATCACCTGATCCCCGGGCGCGACGGGGATGACGCCGCTCGCCGAATCAGGGAGAACTTCGGTCTCCACTCCGTTTGTCCGGCCCGGATTGATGTACACCCATTGGGCGCGCCCGTCCTTGACAACGAAGACGAGCGGCCGCCCGTCGCGCTCGATGACCGCGGCCGCGGGAACGAGCCGCCGCTTCGTTAGGCGCTGCGCCTCGAGGCGCACGTCGGCGTACATCCCCGGTCGCAACCCAGGCGCACCGATGACGCGTACGTACACGCGTCCAGCGCGCGTCGTCGAGTCGACCAACGGGAGCACGGCGGTCACGCGACCTTGCACGGCGACGTCACGCGCACCGGCGCTGGATACCACCGCCACTCCGCCTTCACGGATGAGCGCGATGTCGTGCTCCAGCACGTTCGCCTCGATGCGCAGCTGCGCGAGGGAAACGACGGTGGTTACTGCCTCTCCCGGTTGCACGCGTTCACCGGGAGCCACATCGAGCCTGTCCACCATTCCCGCGAACGGCGCGATGATGGCCGCGCGTTCGCGGTCCAACTTCGCTTTCTCGAGCCGCACCTGCGCCGTGCCAAGCCCAGAACGAGTGAGCGCGATGCGGCGCTGCTCCGGCGTCGGCGCTTTGCCGGTGACAATGGAATCCGGCACGACATAATCCGCGAAGCGCACCTCGGCCTCCGCCACCGCCGCTTCGGCTTCCTTGACGGCGAGATCGAGCGGGCGAGGATCGAGCCTAACGAGCAGCTCGCCTTGCGCCACGCGTGATCCCGGACGCACGAGCACCGACTGCACGGTCCCTGCGACTTCTGCCTTGAGCGTCGCTTCGGCGTCCGAGCGCACTTGGCCTGTCGTTGTCACGGTGAGGATGAGGTCCCCGTCGCGTGCCTCGCTCACGGCGACCGGCAGCGAGAGACTCGACGGCGTCGCCCCACCTTCGGCTGCGGCGCTGCTATCGCGCTGGGCTGAATCGGCCGTGCTCGCGTCGCCCTTGGCGCACGCCGCCGCAGCAAATACCGCCGCAGTCAGGAGCGGGCCGAGTGTGTGTCGATTCACTTTGAGAGAGGGCATCAGGCTCAAACTTAGTCCGTACCTAGCGGCGCAAGGTTGCCGGCCGGTCGTCACACGCTCGTCACGTCCCCAATCAGGGAGCGGGCGAGCTCGAGCCGGTAACAATTAGGCGCGCATTCTCCGGCGTGCCAAGGGCTCGGCGCGCAGTCGTTAGGAGGTAGCCAGGTCAAACGATGACGCTGGCGAGCACACGGGTTGGAGCCGTGGCGCCCGGTCCTTAGCCGCCGTTTCGCGCGGGGTGATGATGGGTGTCCAAACTCCTTGTCGCCCAACCCTACCTATGCCCGACAAACACCGCCACTTGGCGCGTTGGGCGATCGGGAGGTGCGCTGAATCACGACTCAGCGAAGGCCTGGTGCAGGCCGCGACGCTGTCGGCACCATGCCGAACAAGCATCCGACGTGCTCGTTAGGCAGCGCCTCCCGGGTGAGGGGATATGTTTGCCATACGGCCTTCTGCAGCAGGACGACGTCGCTCAGGTCGTACAGATGCGCGTCTACTGAACTGCTCGAGCGCACATACGGATCGGGATTGGTGAAAGTCTCGTGCCGCATGCCGATGCGATCGAGATACTGGAGCAGGTGCTCACGGTCTCGTGGGATTGTCACGTGCGCAAAGAGCACCCAGACGCGCGCGCGTCCACGCATCTGGTCGAGCGACGCGAGCGACTCGCGCAGCGACGAAATGGGACAGCGACCAAGCACGACGTGCTGTGGCGGAATGCCGCTCAGCGCTCCGTAGTATCGGTACGCATGCCAAGCCCCATGATAGACGTACAACCAATCATCCGGCCGACGTGCTCGTGCAATCGCAGTCAGTACGGGCTTCACATGATCGACGCGGTAAGGCCCCGGCGCCGACAAGAATGTTGTTACAGGCGTTATTGCTACCACCAATCCGGGTGCCGCGATAAGTGCCCGCAGTCCGAATCGGCGCAGGGCGCGCGCAACCGCGTCTGTCGCCGACGCGATGAGGACGATGAGGAAGGCAGCGACCCAATGGCTGACGCGACTTCCGAATGGATAGCGGTGCAGCGCGGCGGCGATGATGGCCACAACGATTGGTGCGGCGATAACCGCGAATCCAATGCGCGTCCGTCGGCCAAGAAAGAATGCGCCAAGGCCGACGACGCCTAACCAGACTGTCACGCCGCGGAGTCCGACATCCGACCAGAGATGCTCACGCAATTGCGCCAGTGTCCAGGGAACGAGGCTGCTCAGCGCCGCTGGAAACCCGGGTGCGTTGCGGCTCCAAAAGAGCTGCATGGTCGCGACCGTATCCGGATGCACGAGTTTGGCCGCGATAACGAGCGCGGCGAGCACGGACGCCGCCCACAACGTCACGACTGGCAGCAGCCGCCGCCGCTGGCCTGAGACGAGCAGCACCGCGCCGATCCCGGCGAGGGTAAACGCAGCCGGGAATGAGAACCAGGGCGCCACTGCGCCTAACGCGGCGGGCCACGCGCGCGAGGCGCTGGCCTCGGAGCCAAGACGCAACGCAGCCGCCACGAGGGCCAACGAGAATAGCACATCCCCGGCGTACGGTTTGACCTGCGCGCTTTGGAATACGAACGAGCCACCGAGAGCCAAGAGCAAGGGAGCTACCCACGCCGATTCGCGTAGCCCAAGCCGCAGGCTAACCAGCGAGATCGCACCGAGCGAGCCAATACCAGCCACGAGAGAATAGAATCGGAGCGCTCGGTCACTCGCACCGAATAACAGCCACGTCACCTTCGCGACGAGGACAAATCCGGGCGGTGCGACTTGCGAGTATGCGAGTGGCTCGCGAAGCAGGGTCCCCAGCGAGCGTTCCGCGATGTTGTTGGCGAGAGCCAGCTCGTCCAGCCACAGCGACGAATCGGCCGCGAACTGACGGATTCTCAAAAACGCGCCGAGCGCGACTGAGCCCACGATGAGCCAGAACGACCACGCCGGGAGATCGTAAGGTACTCGCCTCCACCAGCGAGCTTGCGGCGCCGGAGGCGCAGTGAGTGTCACGCGAAGACGCTGGTAGCGGTCGTTGGACGCTGCAAGAATTGTTGCACGTTAGGCACTTTTCAGCGCGCCGATGAACTCGATGGCCCAGAAATGCAGAGCGCCGGCTTGCGCCGGCGCTCATAATGTGCACTCGCAGCGTTCGTTACAACGAATTCAAGAACTTGAGCAGCGCAGCGCGGTCGCGGGCTGACATGTTACGGAACGACTCACGCGCAGCCGTCGCCTCGCCTCCGTGCCATAGAATCGCTTCTTCGATGTTTCGCGCCCTCCCATCGTGCAGGAAGTTGGTGTGTTCGTTGACTGTGTTCACTAATCCAATGCCCCAGAGCGGCGGCGTACGCCACTCGCGTCCGGTTGCCAGAAAGTCAGGACGATTGTCTGCCAGCTGCGCGCCCATGTCATGCAGCAAGAGATCCGTGAACGGGCGAATGATCTGATTCGAAACCGCCGGCACGCCAGGCAGAGTTCCCGTCGCAAGGATCGGGATGTGACACGATGAACATCGAGCGGACAGGAAGAGCAGCTCGCCACGCAACGCTTGTAGGTCGTTCACGTCGCGCCGAGCCGGCACGCCTAACGTGCGAACGTAGAACGCCGACGCGTCCAGCGTTTCGTCGTCCACTTCGGGCGCATGCGGGGCGCATTGTGGAATGTTCAGCTGGCCCTCGCAGTTCTCCGCGGCGAAAAGGCTCGTCGTGACGCCCATGTCGCCGTTGTAAGCCCCTGCGGATTGCTGCCGGAGATTCGGCTGATTCGCTTTGAGTCCGAAGCGCCCAACCGCATTACGCTGCGCCGCGGCATCGTAGACGATGTTCACGCGACCGGAGATTCCATCGCGATCCCGATCGTTAGGGTCCGACAGCGCATAAAGCAGAGCTGCCGGCACGGCTTCCAGCAATCCGAGCCCGAACACCGGCGGTGCGATACGTGGGCCTAACAACATGCCTGTCGGTATCGGCGTGTACGGATTGATCAGCGTGTGCGTCGGTGCTTGCAATGTGAACGGTGTACCGTCGGCATACTGACCGTTCACCGGCGTGTACGTGAACTGCACGTCACCTTCCGCCAGCACGCCGGTGATCCCCCTCGTCTGCAGCTGCCCGCCGAATCCAGGCGCGGGCTTTGGGCCACCGAACGGATCGGTACCTGGGACGCTCACACGAAAGAGCATCGTTTCGATCTGTTCACCGGGGTTAGGCGGGCGTCCGCGTCCGTCGCCGATGTGACACCCTTCGCACGACGTGTTGTGAAAGAGCGGACCGACTCCGGTCACTTCATCGAACACTTCTTCGAACGCCTCGTTGCCTTCCTCGTGTACGGCGAGTGCCGCCGCATCGAGGTTCGGGGCCGGTTGTTCGAACGCTTCCTCTGTGTCGTCGAACACGGTGGTCGCGCCACCGAGGAATGCTCTGCCGAAACTTGCCGCGTCCAGTTGATTCGCGCTGAGCACTGCGTCAGCGCCCGACGGCGGATTCGCCGCTTGGGTGGGATTGTTGTCGTCAGAACAAGCGGCGGCCACCATTAACAACACGGCCACTCCGCAAGGGGGGAGAGAGTGCCGCATACTACCTCCTGCGCCGGGCGATACCGCATCGCCTTACGAGCGCGCGCGACGTTATGGCTGAACGATTCGCCGCGCTGTGACGCGGATCGCACACTCACGCACTTGCGTCGCTCGCAGTAGCATTCGGGAAACACGAGCGACGAGAATTGTTGATGCGCCTACTAATTGTAGTGACTGGGCTCACATGCCTAACGCGAATTGCCGTGGCGCAGAACGAAGCCGCGCTGCGCGCCGCGTTCGAAGGCAAGACAGTCACCGTAAAGATCGACATGCCCGGGACGAGCAAGGGCGTCGACGTCTTTCCGATGAATCAGACGCCACTCGATGTGCGCGAGCTCGCCGAGCGTCTCAAGGAGTACGGCACGGCGCTCAAACCGGGTCAGACCGTCATGGTGACCAAAGTCGCCATCAAGGGAAACACGCACATCGAGTTCCAACTCGGCGGCGGCGGATTCGGCACGTTTGGCGACGACATGGGCTCGAAGGTGAACGCACCGGATCAGGGTGAGACGAGAGCCGAGAAAGCACTGAAGGATTCGATCAAAGCGTCGGGCTGCTGTCCGACGAAGCGAAAGAATTTCGAAAGAGAACTGGCGAGCAAGCGCTCGGAGCGCGAGCGCGAGAACGCCAGAGCAGAGGCCGAAGCGCAACAGGCAAACCAGGCGCGTGAGGCAAACTTGCGTCTCAAGCGCATGGAGAGCGGCAGTCGCTTCAACATCCGCTATCGCGAAGGCCTAACGAGCGCCGCGATCACTCCCGACGGCGTGCGCAAGGCGCTTGCGGAGTATATGGATTTTCCAGGGACAACGGCTGCGCCCGCTGCCGCTGCCGCCGCTCCTCCGCCTGCGACGGCGACGGCTGCGGCGCCGAGCGCGGGAGGCATGAACGCGTTGAAGAAGGGGCTCTCGATCAAAGAGGTTGAAGCGCTGCTCGGACCAGCGGCGACGGCCGGCGAGCAAAAGGAAGGCACGCTGCTGGTACTCAAACGCACCTACAAGAAAGACGGGATGCTCGTGACAGCGCGTTTCGTGAACGACGTGATGATCGACTTCGCAATAACTCCGCAATAGAGCGGGACTTCGCCATCGGTTGAAACGAACTAAAGCTTTCAGGCGCCAGAGTGCAGTGGAAAGCTGACAGCTGCGCATTACGTTCTGTCTATCCCCGTGAGACAGACGGTCCCCCTATGTTGCGTCGAGTTTTGTTCGTCACTGTGCGCGCTTCGACCGCGCTGCTTTTGGCGCTGGCGACAGCGTCGCTAGCGAGCGCCCAACGCCGATCACAACCGCCGGTGCGTCCACCCGTGCCGCGCCCGCAAGCGAGCACAAAGCCGACAACGAAAGCGGACACGACGGCGAAGCCCGCCGCTCCTCAGTTCCCAAGCAACTATTACTGGGTGTACGTGGGCGCCGAATCGCAGGACGTGATTCAGCGACTGCGACTTGGTCCTGACGGATTCGTCGTTGAAAAAACGATCCCGGTCGGATTCCATCCGACTGAAATGGAAGGACCGCACGGGCTGCAGGTCTCGAGGGATGGGAAGTACCTGCACATGACCACGGGGCACGGGCAGCCGGACGGCATGTATTGGAAGTTCGAGCTCGGTCCCGACACGCTAGTCGGTCCTCCGATCTTTCTTGGGAATTTCCCGGCGTCGATCGACGTCACGCCGGATGGTCTGTACGCCTTCTCGGTGAACTTCAACTTGCACGGCGAGATGGTGCCCTCGTCGGTTTCTGTCGTGTATACGCCGACGAATACGGAGATCGCGCGCACGACGACGTGCACGATGCCACACGGCAGCCGCATCGATCCGACGGGGCAATGGCAATACTCGGCGTGCATGATGGATGATCAGCTCGTCGAGATCGACACGCGCACGTACCAGGTGAACCGGCGCTTCTCGGTCGCGAAGGGAAAAGAGGGGAACTTGCCTAACGTGGCGCCGGACGAGCACGCGAATCACGACGCGAGCGGCGCTCCGATGAAGATGAATCCGTCCTGCTCGCCCACGTGGGCGCAACCCAGCGCCGATGGAAGCAAGGTCTATGTCGCGTGCAACAAGGCAGACGAGATCGTCGAAGTCGACCGCGCGCAGTGGAGCGTGTCGCGGCGCTTCAAGACAGGCCGTGGCGTCTACAACATGGCCGTGACGCCGGACGGCCGGCTGCTCGTTGCATCGCTCAAACAAGGCGGCGCCGTACAGGTCTTCGACCTGACGAGCGGTCAGCCGGTGATGGAGATGAAGAGCACGACGACCGTGACGCACGGCATCACGATCAGTCCGGATTCTCGTTATGCGTTCGTCAGCAACGAGAGCGTTGGCGCGTTGCCGGGAAAGGTCGACGTGTACGACCTGAAAGCACTCGCCCGACTGGCCTCAGTGGAAACCGGGCTGCAGTCGGGCGGGATTGCTTTCTGGAAGATGGCGCCTAACAAATAGGTCTGAGGCCAGAGGTCTGAGGTCTGAGCAGCACCGCTGGCTCACAGCTCCCGCAGACCTCCGACCTCAGACCTCAGACCTACATTTTCTTCGTCGCGACCGTCCGCAGCGTGACGACCGAGTCGGCCGTCTTCACCTGGTAGTGCGCTATCGTCTGGCCGACCAGCTCGCCGTTCACGAGCCGGAATGTGCCGTGCGTTGTCACCTGAACGCCTTTGCGCAACGCGCTTTCGTACGGACCCGCGTCAACAACGATGCTGTCGCCATCAGCCATCGCGCGCATCGGCACCGGCGGACGGTTCGGGAGTGTGATCGTCCACGCCGTTGGATCGGCACTCGCCGTGAGATCGTATGTGAGAATCACGCTGTCGCTATCCATGCGCATGACCTTCGCGGTCCACGAGCCGGCGACGTCGGAGAGCGCAATGCCAGGCGGCGGAGCTGCCGCCGCCGATGTGTCGGCCGCGGGTTGTTCTTTGGGACCACATGCAGCGAGTGCGACTGCTGCGACTACCAGGGACAGGCGACGCATACGTTCACTCCAGGTCTGAGGTCAGAGGTCTGAGGTCAAAGGTCAGAGGTCAAAGGCCAAAGCGAACTTAGCGACGCAAGCTTTGACCTTTGACCTTTTGCCTTTGACCTGACCTTGAAGCTACTGCAGCCTGTACCGCTGTAAATACTGCAAATCGTCTTCGTCAGATCGAACGACGTAAATAGTGTTATTGCCGAACCCAACCACTCGGCTGCGCTTGGCGAGCTGTACGCGAGCCGTGAGTTTGCCGGCTGCGTCGAAGATGTCGTACGTCGGCAGCACATCGTCCGACGCCGAAGCTTGCAATACCCAGAGCTGCCCGTTAGGCGCGACTTGCGCGGCGCCGTTTCCCAGGAAAGGAGGCAGATACTCCGGCCAATCGTCGCGCTCTTCCGGCGGACCAGCGGGTGGCGGCGCTGTAGACGCCGACATCTTTCCGTTGTTGTTCATGATCATGAGACCCCCGCCGCGGCGCCGCTGAGTCTCCTGCCACCACTTCTTGTGCGCGTTCGTGAGCTTGATCTTGTTGTACGGCGTGGCCGGTCCGGCCGTGCGCTGCCCGTTAGGCGCGATCCATTCGACGTGATAGTCATCCGCGTGAATGACCGCGATGCGGCCGTCTGCCGCGACTGCCCAGTCATCACGAGCCGCAAATGGATTCGCACCACCCATTCGCACGTTCATGCGCCCCGCGCTGCCCGATACCTGTGTGTTTCCCTTCGGAACCTTGAGGTAGCCAACAGTCTGGAGGGTTTTGCTTGCGCGATCGAAGCGCTGCATCGGAGCCGAATCGAGCGGGACTGGTCCGTCGGGGCCGAATTTCATGGGCGGGCCGGCAACGTAGATGTTGCCGCTGCGATCCGATCCTCTCGGGGGGCTCAAATTGATTCCGCCCATCATGCGCCCCGGGCCCCCGCCAGGCCTTCCCGCCGCCGCGTCACGCGAATCGTCCTCCTCCGGACGCGACGAGAAGAATCCAGCGGGTTTGCCGTCAGGACCGACGATCAGATAGCGCTGATTCAGCGGGTCGTAGATGCCTGACGAGTCACCGGGGAGCGCAACGATCGCCGTGGGCAGCGAGTACTCGCCTGGCCCCTGACCCTCACGTCCTACTTTCGTCGCTGAGCCGGTCTTGAGATCGACGAGTTGGACGACTTTGTCTCGAGTATCGATCACGAGCACGCGTCCGTCCTTGAGCTCCC
>CBQVAZ010000017.1:0-17257 GCA_967720205.1 uncultured Gemmatimonadaceae bacterium
GCGGCAACCCCGTAGGCGGCGTTGGCAGCGTAGCGAGAGACGGCACAAATGACACGGACTTCCCTGCTTTCGGATCTCGAGCCGGCTCGAAGCGTGTAAGCGCCTCGCCGCCGAAGCGGGTTGCCGATCCCAACCCGTTAGGCCTTCAATATTCGGCCAGCCGGCAGATCTAGCAGGACACGCAGCGGTGGTTGTTTTTGGAGCCGAGGCTCTCGAGCAGCGCGACAGTTTCGAGGAACGGCGAGATGCGCTGGACCGGACCGTTGGCCATGTCGGCCGTCGTCTGACCCGTGCGCGCAACGGCCTTCACATCCGCGCCCTTGGACACGAGATACTTGATCATCTCGTTGTCGCCGCGCGCCGCCGCGTTATGCAGCGGCGTGTAGCCGTTGAAATCGCGTGCGTTCACATCGGCGCCTAACTCTTCGACGAGGAACTTCACAGTCGGCAGCCATGCATCCGGAACGTGGCGATGGTCGTTGGCTGCGTACCCCTGCCCGTAGCCCGTGCCTGACGCGGCGTGAATCGCGTAGATCCCCGGTCCGCCTTCCGGAATCGGTGGAAGGAGTGACGGATCGGGAACGTCGGCGCCGCCGGCATTCCCGCCACGACGCGCGCGCGGCGGTGGACGGAGCGTCGCCACCTTGGGATCCGCGCCGTACTTGAGCAGTAGCTTCATCGCGTCCACGTCTGTCGCGTACGCTGCGCGCCAGAACGCTGTGGCACCCGCGAAATCGACGCGCAGGTTGTCGCGATTGTACGTCGTGTACCAGAGACTCCGCTTGAGGCGCGTGTTAGGGTCGGCCTTGGACTTGAGCAGCGCTTCCATCAACTCGAGATACGTCGTTTTCTGCTGTAGGTTGAACGCCGGCTGCGGCGTGCGTGATGATGGCGCCCATTCCTTGTTGATCACCGCGTAGAGGGGCGTGGCTCCGGCGTCGCTCGCCAGATTCGGATCGGCGCCGCGCTCAAGGAGGGTTTTCGCCAGATCGTAGTGGCCGTTGATCGTCGCCAGCAGCAGCGGCGACGTCTTGTCGGCCGGCGTCTGGAAGTTGATGTCCGCCTTTCCATCGAGCAGAGCGAGCACTGTTTCGGTCTGACCCTCACGCACGGCGAGATGCAGCGCCGTTAGGCCGCCCTGGAAGCCGACCATTTGCGTAAAGCCGGCGAAGTCCTCGTCGCCACCTGTCTGTGTGCCCTGATACATCTCAGCCTCGGGCTCCGCTGCCACCGCGTTAGGATTCTTCTCCGCTTCCTGCGTGGCGCGCACGGCGTCTTGGACGAGCTTCGTGTCCGGATGCCAAGTCGCGACCGTGTCCGCGCCCTGCGCTTTGCGTCCCGAGCGTAGTACTTGGTTGCGGCGCACCTTGGCTTTCTGGTCTTCGGCGGCGCGCGCCATGAGATCGAGCACCGTCGCAGTGGCGGCCGGATCCGCGCCGGCTTTTAGCAGCGTCTTGACCGCGTCGGTTCTCCCGCGTGCGGCGGCGAGCATGAGCGGCGTCTCTCCCCATGCCGGTTCCTTGGCGTTAGGGTCCGCACCGGCCTTGATCAGTGCCGTGATCGCGCCAGTGCTTCCAGCGAGCGCAGCCAGGTGTAGGGACGTGACTCCAGTCGATGTCGTTGCCTTGGCATCGGCGCCGGCCTTGAGCAGCGCCTCGACGACCGGCGCGCTTCCGGTCTGACTGGCGACGTGCAACGGCATATAGGCACCAACACGCGTCGTCGTCGTTAGGCTCGCCTTGGCGCGCAGCAGCAGCGCCGCCAGCTCGGCGTCGCCGTTCTTCGCGGCCCAGTGCAGCGCCGTCATGCCGTCGCCTTGCGGAGCGTTTACATCGGCGTGCTTGGCGATGAGCGCGCGTACAGCCGCGATATCGCGTCGCATGGCAGCGTCGGCAACCGGTGAGCTCGGTGCGTATGCACCTAACGCAAGCGTCGAGATGGCAGCAATGCCGAGAATCCGTTTCGCGCTAATCATGCTTGTGTCTCACTTTCGAGATTTGAAAAGCGGCAGCGCGGACGACGCGGACAACTTCACAACGAACGCGGACGCACGTGCTTTTAACAAGTTTGGCATCTCTCGGCGTTTGTCAGCGTTAGCCCGCGTTAGTCCGCGTTAGTCCGCGCTCACGCTTTTGATCCAATCAAAACAGGAACTCTCCAGTGCTATCGCCAAAGTTCTCCAAGTCTTCCAAACCTAGGCGATGCATCAGGCCAAGCATCGCATTTGCCATCGGCGTACCCTCGGGCGCCTTGAGATGCACATTGCCGGCCATCTTGCCGTTGGCGCCGCCTAACACGATCAACGGGCAGCGACGATGGTTGTGCACGTTGCCGTCGGCCATCGGCGAGCCGTAGATCACCATCGTCTTTTCCAACAAGTTCGAATCGCCTTCCTTCACCTGCTGCAGCCTGTTCATGAGATACGGCAGAAGGCTGATGTGATACTTGTTGATCTGATAGAACTCGGTTACGCGCTTGGGGTTGTTCCCGTGATGCGACGCGGGATGGAAGCCCGTCGTGACGCCGCTCTCGGGGTACACACGCGCTGACGCATCGCGCCCACACTTGAGCGAGAAGACGCGCGTCATGTCCGATTCGAAAGCGAGTACCTGGAGATCGAACATGAGCTTCATGTGCTCTTCGAACGAATCGGGGACGCCAGCTGGCGCGTTAGGCAGTGCGCGCTCCTCGCCGCTCGTGTTGCGCGCCTCGACCTGCTGAATACGACGCTCGATCTCGCGGATGTTGTCGAGATACTGATCCATGCGCCGACGATCGGCGGCGCTCAGTTCGCGCTTGAGATCCGCCACGCGGCCCGTGATGTAGTCCAGGATGCTTCCGGTGGTCTTGGTGCGCGACGCGCGTTCTTCCGGTGTGCCACCCGCGCCGAACAACTGATCGAACGCCACGCGAGGATCGCGGATCATCGGCAGCGGCTCGGTCGGCGATGACCAGCTGATCGTGTCAGTGTAGGCGCAGGAGTATCCGTACGCGCAGCCCCCTGCCCTATCGACAGGCTCGATACACAACTGCATCGATGGAATCGGCGTGCTCTGGCCATACCGCCCCGCATACATCTGATCCAGAGACTTTCCGACGTAGATGTCGGAGCTCTCCGTCTGCATGGGATGCGACTGCGTCAGGAAAACGGCGCTGGACCGGAAATGGTCGCCGCCGATCTCTTCCGGCTTGTACGCCTCCGCCATGCGCACGTCGGTGTTGCTGATAATCGTTAGGTGCTTCCGCCAGGAATCCAGCGGAGCGAGCGCTGTAGGCGCGAGATCGAACGCGGCACCGGTTGTAGCCGGCGACCAGAAGTTCTGTGTGGCACCGAACGGGCTGCACCCCGCCGCACCGTGCACCATCTCGATGCAGATGAGGCGAGTGGGGTCCTTCGGCGCTCTGCGCCACACGCTGCGCACCGGGATCATCGCCTCGAGATATGGCAGCGCGATCAGCGCTCCCATGTTCTGCAAGAAGGTGCGGCGAGGCAGGTGTTTTCCCGTGATGACCATCCTCTTCTCCTTTTGCGTAGCGTGACCTGACTACTTGTCCCCGTCTGCTACTTCGAGTCGCTGCATGCGAAATGCCGGGCTATTCACGACACCCATGATGTAGGCGCCGAAACGATCGTTGTCTGCGGCCGCGTTGCGCACGATGGCGCGCACGGTCGGCATATCGAAATACTCCACGCGACGGCCTAACGCGTATGCCATCAGGTTGCGCGTGAACGTGCGTAGAAGCGACTCGCGTCGCTTGAGCAATGCTTCGCGCAAATCAGCCGGACTCGCCACCGGCGTTCCATCCCAGAGCTCGCTGCGAGCGTCCACCGGTCGCCCATTGTCGCGCACACGCCAACGTCCCGTGACGTCATAGTTCTCGAGCGCCAGGCCGATCGGATCCATCATGCGATGGCAGGAATTGCACGTGGGATTCTTGCGGTGCTGCTCCATGCGCTCGCGCACGGTGAGGAGCTTCCCTTCGTTGGCCGCCGGAGTCGCCTCGAGGTCCGGTACTCCGGGCGGCGGCGGCGGCGGCGGACTGTGCAGGAAGACCTCCATCACCCATTTGCCGCGTTCCACGGCCGACGTTCGCATTGCATGCGACGTGAGCGTGAGGATACTCGCGTGCGCGAGCAAACCGCGCCGCTGCGGATCGGTATACGTGTAACGGCGGAACTCGTTCCCCGACACGTTAGGTATCCCGTAGTGGGTCGCCAGCCGCTCGTTGATGAACGTATAATCCGCGTTCCAGAGCTCCATCACACTGCGATTCTCGCGCACGAGGTTCTGGAAGAAGAACTCCGTCTCCTTGCGCATCGCCACGCGCAGCTGTTCGTCGAAATCGGGGTACTGCCTAACGTCTGGCTGCACCTTGTCCAGATCCTGCAACCGCAGCCACTGGGCGCCGAAGCGCGTCGCCAAGGCCTCAGCGCGCGGATCCTCCATCATGCGACGCACCTGTCGCTGCAAGACGGCTGGATCGGAAAGCTTGCCCGCGTTGGCGAGCGACATCAGTTCGTGATCCGGCGGCGCCGACCAGAGGAAGAACGAAAGGCGCGACGCCATGGCAATGTCGCTGAGCCGATAGCTCTCGCCTGCCTTCACCGTGGCCGGCGACGGCTCGAAGCGGAAAACGAAATCCGGACTGGCCAGGATCGCCTGAAGGCCCGTGCGCACACCCGCCTCGAAGGCGTTAGGCATGTCACCCTTAGCGGCTCCGTCGTACAGCGACATCAGACCGTGCACGTCGCTCACCGTCAAAGGACGCCGGAACGCGGCGTTCCCGAAGCGCGTGAGGATCTTCTCGGCACACGGCCGCGCTTCGCTCGCGGCCTTGGGCTGACATGTGAAGACGCGGCGACGAATGGGGGTATCCGAAACACCCGTCGGATTGTCCGGGCCGGTGATAACCAGGTCGCGCAGATGCGGCAGAAGCGAGAAGCCGTACGCGGCCGCCGTCGACGTGCTGTTGAGCGACCACTTGAGCGGCGAGATCAGGTCCGTGGCAACGGCCTGGAGCGCTGGCGGAACGAACACAGCTGAGACGCGGTGCGGACCAGCTGTGATCCGAATCGGCTCGGTCAGCATGGACGCGCCGTTTGGATCGCCAGCGTGCATGAAGCGGTCAACGCCGAGTAGCGCGACGCGTTCGCCGTCGATCGAGATCTCCATCTGCTCGGAACGAGCATTCGTTCCGGCAAAGGCGCCCGTCGTTTCGTGGAAGAAGACGACGCGGAAGACGTAAGCCCCGTCCGCCGGGAATGTGTGAACGACAGACAGGCCTCCGCGCGTCCCAAATGGTGCGCCTTCAACGGTCTCCATTTGCGAAGCAGTGCGTGGAATGCTGTACGTCGCTGAGCTCGCCGTCGCTTTTGGGTTGCCGACCGCGAGCCAAACGATGTCGCTCGCGGCGCGGAGGTAGGCGTCCAACAACGTCGGCGACAGCGCCTGCACGTCGGCGATGTTGTCGAAGTTTTCGCTCTGCGTGTCCTGCGGCAAATACGCGTCGACGTCTATCTCCAACCCAAACAGCTCGCGAACGGCGCGCTTGTACTCGGCGCGATTCAGGCGCTGGAACGTGCGTCCGCCTGGGTTCGGATGCGCCGTGGCCGCCGAGTCGAGCTGCGATTCGAGCGCAACGGTGAGCGTGCTAAGCGTGTCACCCTTCGGTCGGCGCTGTCCTGGCGGCGGCATCATACCGGAGCGGAGTTTGGCGACAATCTTTTCCGCCACGTCTGCCATTTTCGGCGCCGCGGCAGCGTCGAACTCTTCGAGGGAGAGGTTCCCTCTTTTCTGCTCGCTATTGTGGCAGCGGGTGCAGTATGTCTTCACGACCTCGTTCAGCGAGGCCGCCGGAAGGTTCCTAGGCTTATCGGTGTGTGCGACGGAGACGTGAGACGGCGCGGCGTGCGCGAGGAAAGGCTGGCTTTGACCTTTGACCTCTGACCTCTGACCTAGCAGTTCAAGAGGCACCAATAACGTCAGTGCTGCGCCGGCAAAAACCTTCATTAGAGGGCCTCCCAAAAGCCGATCGACGCAAGTACGCCTAACGTCGTGTCAACGTTGACGTTTGGGCCACACTGCCGCCACACAAAATTGCTCGTCCGCGCGCCGCTTGCGCAAGTCATTACAGGGACTGATCCTATGCGCATGTGGCGAGCGCCGTTCCAACTCATCACCGCAGTGGTCTCAGCTGTTGCGACTCTTTCAAGCAGAGTTGGAACGGTGCGAGTGTCACTCGGCGGCCTCTTCCTCATCGCGTTTTGCCTTGGCGGTATCACACCGAACAGCGCGCGAGCGCAGGATCAAAAGGCCGACACAACGATCGACGAGGCTCGGTTGACGGCGTATGCGAAGGCGTTCGCCGCCATCGCTCTGGCGCGCGATTCGACTCACGCCGCGTTCGCCTTGCCGAGGAACAAGACGAATGAGGTTCAAAGGGACCTGCGCGAGAAGCTGCACAAGGAAATCGATCAGATCCTGAAGGCGCAGGGTATCACCGCGGAGCAGTACGCCCACATCACGTACGTGATCGCGACAGATGAGAATCGGCGCAAGAGCTTCGAGGAGATCCTCGCGCGGCTCACGGCCAAGCCCGATGCTCGTTAGGGCTGCCTTCGCTAGCGGCTTGTCGCTCGAACCTTTAGCACGCAGGGAGAACTCACGATGTGCCGGAACATCAAGACGCTGACAAACTTCGAGCCGAATGCGACGGACGATGAGGTCCGCGCGTCCGCGCTGCAGTTCGTGCGCAAGATCAGTGGCACGACCAAACCGTCCAAGGCGAACGAGGAACTGTTCAATCGCTCGGTGGACGAGGTGACCCATATCGCTCGGCACCTGATCGATGCGTTCGTGACGAATGCGCCGCCGCGCGACCGCGATGAAGAAGTGCGCAAGTTGAAGGAGCGCTCGCTCAAACGGTTCCCCCGTCCTCAGGCAAAAGCCTCGTAAGGCTCTTCGTCAGGTCCCGGGCGCACGCTCACCCAATCCCCACTATGATGCGCCGACTCTTCATCTCAACCGTCAGCGCCGCGCTGCTGACGAGCCCTGTCGTCGCGCAGCAATCGCCGGCTGACAGCATCCGGATCGCCGTGAATCGCGCCTTCGCCCCCTGGAGCAACACTGACGGTCCAGGCTGCGCGTTAGGTGTCGCTCGGGATGGCAACGTCGTGTATCAGAACGGCTACGGCATGGCCAATCTTGAAGTCGACGCGCCGATCACGCCGAACACGATCTTCCACGTAGCCTCGGTCTCCAAGCAATTCACCGCCATGGCGATCATGCTCCTGGTGCGAGACGGCAAGCTGTCGCTGGACGACGATATTCGGCGACACCTGCCGGAGCTGCCTGACTACGGCCACAAGATCACGATTCGTCATCTGCTGCATCATACGAGCGGGCTGCGCGATCAATGGGACCTTCTCTTCCTCGCGCGCGGGCGCTTCGAAGAGAACCGCATAACGGAAAGCGATGTGCTCGAGATCGTAGCGCGTCAGAAGGCGCTCAACTTCGTCCCCGGCACTGAATACGTCTACAGCAACACTGGCTACACGCTCTCCGCGATCATCGTGAAGCGCGTGAGCGGCAAATCGCTGCGCGAATTTGCTGACGAACGGATCTTCAAGCCGCTGGCGATGACGAACACACACTTTCACGACGACTACACGATGGTCGTGAAAGGTCGCGCCGCGGCGTATGTCCGTGGAGCCGACGGCAAATGGCATGTGAGTCTGCCTAACTACGACACGTACGGTGCCACGAGCCTTTTCACGACTGTTGGAGATCTGCTCAAGTGGGACGCGAACATATGGAAGCCAACAGTTGGTGACGATGCCACTCTGCGTGAGATGCGGCTGAGCGGCACCCTAACGAATGGCGATACGACTGGCTATGGACTCGGGATCGCCACCGAGGTGTACCGTGGCGCGCGTCTCGTTGGGCATAGCGGCGGAGATGCCGGCTACCGCACGTACACGGGTCGCTTTCCGGAGCACGGGCTTTCCATCGTCGTCTTGTGCAACGCCGGGCCGGCCAACCCAACCGCGTTGACTCGAGCTGTCGCCGACGTGTACATCGGCAGCAAGCTGGCCGCTGTGGAGCCGCCAGCGAAGGCGGCCGTAAGTCTGTCCCGCGAGCAGATGGATAAGCTCGCCGGTGTGTACGTGAACGAGGTTACGGGTGCGCCGGTGATCGTCGCTGTGCGGCGCGACTCGTTGATGCTCGGACGCACGGTCGGGCCGGCACTAGTGCCCATTAGCGAACGCCGCTTCCGCATCGCGGCGCAACCGGTCGTGCTGGAGTTCATGCCTAACGGGAACGTGGTCCAGACGATCCTCGCCTACCCCAACCCGACGCCGATCACACTCAAACGATTCGAGCCGGCACGGCCTTCGCGCGCGGAAATGGACGCGTACGCCGGGACGTACTACAGCGAGGAGCTGGGAGCCACGTATTCGGTTGCGGCGACCGATAGCACGCTCGTATTCAAGACGCGCTGGGGAACGGCGCTGGGAGCGACCGTTAGGCCGGCCTACCGCGACACGTTCATCGGCGATTTTCTCGTGACGTTCACGCGCGGACGCGGGGGCAAGATCGACGGGGCTCTCGTGGGCACCGGCCGCGTGCGCAACGTGCGCTTCACTAAAACGGGAACCTAACGATGAACCGACTGATCGCCGCCGTCGCGGCCATGACGCTGAGCGCGGCTGGAGCAGCGGCACAGCGTGACCGTCTTGCCATCGACACGACGGAGCTCGGCCGCCGCCTGCGCAATCTGTCGGCCGATTCGATGCTTGGCCGCCTGCCTGGAACCAAGGGTGAGACGCTGACAACATCGTACCTGATCAAGGAGCTGACGTCGTTCGGTGTGCGCCCCGGCGCCAATGGCGGCTGGCTGCAGCCGGTCACAATTGGCACGCATCGGCCGAGCCCCGACGCAGCCGCGCCGACCGCTCGCTTGTCAGGTCGTTTGACTCGTGAATTGGAGCACGGGCGCGATCTGCGCTTCGCCAATTATTCGCGAGCGGCGGACGTGACCGCCGGTGGCGATTTGGTTTTTGTCGGCTACGGCATCAATGCGCCGCTGTACGGCTGGAATGACTTCGAGGGAGTGGATCTCAAAGGAAAGGTCGTGATCGCGTTGTTCGGCGAGCCAGTGCTCGCCGGCGACAGCGTGCGCTTCAACGGCGGTCGTGCGTCGCGGTTCTCATGGCCGACGGACAAGATCGACGAAATGGCAAATCGTGGTGCCGTCGGTGTGCTATGGGTCAGACCGACAGGCTCGATTTCGCGCGCGCCCGTCACTGGGCCCTCATACGTGGTGACGCACGGTTCACCTGGGACAGTCACGTTTATCGGTAACATCGCCGAGTCGGTCTTGGGCGAACTCCTTCCTTCTGCTACCGAACAGGTAGCCGCTCTCATTGCACGAGCCGCACGTCCAGGATTCCGAGCGGTGCCACTGAACGTGCGTCTCGACGTGCGCTTCGGCACGCGCCCGATGACGATCAATTCGAACAATGTCGTCGGCGTCGTCCGTGGCACTGACGCAACGCTGGCGCGAGAGCACGTTGTCATCAGCGCGCACTGGGACGCGTACGGTATCGGTGCGCCAGTCAACGGCGACTCGATCTACAACGGCGCGCTCGACGACGGTTCGGGAATGACCGCGGCGCTCGCGCTCGCGCGAGTTTTTGTGGCCAATCCCCAGCCGCGCTCCATTACGTTCGTCTTCACGACCGCAGAGGAGATGGGCTTGTTAGGCGCGCGCGCGTTCGTCTGCTCGGGCCCACTGCAGATGGACCGCGTCGTCGCGAATCTCAACCTCGACGACGGCCTCGAGCTGTTCGGACCGAAGCGCGACGTCGCGCCGTTAGGCGTCGAGCTCTCGTCACTTGGCCGCACGGTCGCCGAAGTCGCGCGAGCGAAAGGACTGCGCGTCTCGCCGGACGCCTTCCCGCAGGAAGGCTTTTTCCTGCGCGCCGACAACTTCCCCTTCGCGCGCGCCGGTGTGCCCGCGTTGTATGTCGCGCTCGGCACGGACGACGCGACGCAGCCGACCGGCTTCACTCTCAGCAAAACGAACGAATACTTGCAGCGGCACTACCACCGGCCGAGCGACGACTACGCCACCGTGGTGCACGATCTGCGCGGCGCGCTGCAGTTCGCCGAGTTCACTCGTGACCTGACGATCGCCGTCGCGCGCTCGCGTGAGCGGCCGCAATGGAACGCCGGAGCTGAATTCAGCCGGTCCACCGGGGGAAGCCCACCGCCGGCTTGCCGTTAGGCGGCTCAGTCGCCATGGCGTCGTGAGCCGGTCGCGATGGGTCGACGAGCTGCGCGCCGCCGCCGGTTTCCTGAGCCGATTGAGGCCGTTCTTCAAGACGACGCTCGACCTGGACGCCGCCCGGCGAATTCTCGCTGCACAACTCGCGGCGCGCGAGAAAACCTTCGCACTCGTTTTGCGGCGTGCGATCTTCGAGAAGAAAGACAGCCCGTATCGGCGACTGTTTGATTGGGCGGGCATCTCGTACCCCAATGCCGAGCAGATGCTCGCCCGGGACGGCCTGGAGACCACGCTCGAGCGACTGTATGACGCCGGAATCAGCCTAACGCTCGAGGAATTCAAGGGCTGGCGACCGGTGCTGCGCCCTGGGCTGGAGCTGGAAGTTCGCCAGGAGGACTTCGACAATCCGCTGACGGTTGGGCAATACGAAGCACGCACCGGCGGCTCCACAAGCGCGCCACGCCGCATTCTCATCGATCCCGCGCTCCTGGCGCACGAGAGTGCGTATCACGCTAGCCTCTATGCCGCGGCGGGGGCGAGCGATCGCCCGTTAGGCATCTGGCAGCCTGCTCCGCCCGGCGCTGTGGGAATCAAGACAGCGCTCATGCAAGCCAAACTCGGGCGACCGACCGCGCGCTGGTTTTCGCAGAATCAACTGCGCGCCGGATCGCTCAAGCACTCAGCCTTCACGAGAGCGGCGCTGTACACGGCGCGCCTCTTCGGCGCTCGCATTGCGATGCCGGAGCACACTCCCGCCGCGGACGCTGGTCGCGTCGCCGCCTGGCTTGCCGAGCAAACGAAGAACGGTACGCCGGCGATCATGGTGACGCCCGCGAGCGGCGGTGTGAGAACATGTCGCGCGGCACTGGAGAAACCGCTCGACATTTCGGGCACGCTCTTCATCCTCGGCGGCGAACCCTACACCGAAGCGAAGGCTGCAGTGATTCGCGAAGCAGGCTGCCGTGGCTACAGCCACTACGCGATGGTCGAGACCGGGATGATTGGCCTCGCCTGCCTGACTGGTGAAACGCCTGACGACGTGCATCTCGTCAGCGACAAGATCGCGACCATCCAGCGCGATAAGAAAGTCGGAGCGGCCGGCGCCGTCGTTAGGGCTTTGATCCACACGACGCTTCTCCCGTCATCGCCCAAGGTGATGCTCAACGTCGAAAGCGGCGACTACGCCACGCTCGTCAGGCGCGAATGCGGATGCGGCGCGCTGCCGAGCGGTTTCGACCGTCACCTGCACACCATTCGCAGTTACGAGAAGCTCACGAGCGAAGGCATGAACTTCCTCGGCGCTGATCTGCTTACGCTCGTCGAGCAGGTGCTGCCGGAGCGATTCGGCGGACGTCCTACGGATTACCAGTTCGTCGAGAGCGACAGCGACGGCTTACCGCGCGTCAGTCTCCTCGTGCACCCCGCCGTGGGACAACTGGACGGCGATCGCGTCGTCGCTGCCGTGCTCGAGTTTCTGCGCAGCCGTGGGATCGGCGAAGATATGATGGCCGACGTGTGGGCGCAGAGCCGCACCCTCGAAGTCGTTAGTCAGGCGCCGTACGTGACTCCCGGCGGCAAGATACTGCCCCTGCAAATGGTCGCCGCGACACAGAGCGCTACACGCGTGGATTGAAATACGCTGCAATGCGCTCACTCAGGCGTGGCATTTTGAGCGGCGCAGTCGATCGCTCGCTCGATGAGCGCGGCGCCGCGTCGGCGGCTTCGAAGCCGTAGTGCGTCAGAAAGGGATACAGTCGTGTGCGACGTTCCACTTCAGCTAACTGCGCCGGTGTCCAATCGGTGCGACGACGAGGCTGCGTCGGTCGTGCGAAAACGACGCTGCTGCATTCGGCGAGATACTGCGCGTCGTGATTGAGTCCGAGGAACGTGCACAGGTTCGCGAGCGTCGTCTCGGGCGCGCGAACCAATTCTTCGTGATGGATCGTGAGGACGTGAGCCGGATCGGATAACGCGTCCAGGTTTCCCGTCGTTTGAAAATGCGAGAAGTAGAATGCGATGCTCTCGTCGAGAGACAGACGATGCCAGCGCGCGATCGCGGCAATGTTGTCGTACGGATTCCTAACGACGTGAACGAGACGCAGTGGAACGCCGCTGAGCGCGCGCAGCCGATCGAGCAGATCGGGATTCTCCGCGACTGAGAGCGCGGCTGTTCCACCGCGCTTGTCGCCGATCACCCGCAATGACTCGAAGCGGCCCTGCCAGCGATTTGGAATCTGGTACTGATAGTTGCTTCTGTTGCCGCGCAAGTTGAACCACGCCGCGCGCGCCAGAATTCGCGCGTACAGCTCATTCCTCGAGCAGCCCGCAAGTATGAGCTGCGATGCGTCCAGCTCGTGCGAAATGACCGCATGACGGTGCGCGTTGAGCATCGCGCCAACGAGACTGTGCCCACTGCGCGGATAGCCGATGAAGAGACAGAACGTCTGCACGCGATCGAACTCTTCACGGTAGCGTTTCTGGGCCCAGGCGCTCCACAGGGTTTGAAGCGTCTCATACACGAGCTCTTGCCCCGGTACTGCCCCCCGCGCAGGATCGTTACGCGCGGGCGGAACAGCGTCCCCGGGCGTCGGACTTGCAATACTGCCGCTCTCGTTAGGGTCCGAACGCATCACTTTCCATCGGTAAGGATCGGCTGGTTGCTCGCGATTCTGCAGTTCGACTCCGCTGCACTCCCCCTCATCCAGAGTTTACTCGCGGAGGGCGCCCTACCCACGCTCGCCGGCCTCAAGGCGCGCGGAACGTGGGAGACGATCGATGCCCAAGCCACCTTCCTGCAATCGTCAACGTACCCAACGCTTTGCACCGGCGTAGACGTTAGGGAGCACGGATTGTACTCCGCGTTTCCATGGTCAGCGCGCGACCAACGCGCACGATTCGTGCAAACCCTCCCCCGGCCGCGAACAATTTGGGAAAGGTTGACCGAACGTGGGCGCCGGTCCCTGATCGTCGATCCCTATCTCTCGTGGCCACCACGCGACATGTCGGGGGTCTTCCTCAGCGGCATGCACTTCGAGGATCGAATGGTCATGCAGGGTCGATCGGTGCCGCGAGGCAAGCGTCGCTCGCTCGAGCGTCGTCACGGGCCATCGCCGCGGCTCGATGACGTCTACGGCACCCGTCAGGCCGAATCGCTGCTCCAGTGGCGCGATCAGCTGATCAGCGCGCCCGCGCGCACGGCGAACGCCGTTATCGACCTTCTCGCGAGCGAAACGTTCGAGCTCCTGTGGCTCAACTTCAGCGTCGCACACAAGGCGGGGCACCACCTGTGGGATCCAGCATCGGTCGTCGAGGAAGAGCTTTCGACTGACACGGAGCAGAGTCTGCGCGATGGCCTCGCTGAGGTTTATCGGGCAATCGACGGTGCGATGGGAAGGGTGCTACAAGCGCTGCCAGAGAATACCGACGTGATAGCCTTTTCGCCGACTGGTATGGGGCCGAATACGAGCCGCGGCGACCTCCTTCCTGCGATGCTCGCGGCCGTGCTGCCTGGCAAAGCGCGGCACGGCTCGAGCGCGGGCGGCGGACTGCGCGCACCGGTGTGGTCGTTGCGCTCCAGCATTCCGGCCAGCTGGCGGTCGTGGATCGCGCGGGCGCTGCCCGACCAAGTCGTGGCAGACCTCACCACGCGCCTCTATCTGCGCGCTGACTGGTCCCGCACGCGGGCAGTCGCGGTGCCGGGAGAGAACAAGGGATACATCCGCCTCAATCTCAAGGGTCGCGAGCGCGAAGGAATCGTCGACGCGGCGTCCGCGGACGCACTGACGCAATCAATCGTCGACGGACTGCTGACGTTCCGCGACCCTGACGGTTCAGCGACCATCGTTAGGGTCGCGCGCATGTCCGAGCTCGCGAACGGCCATGCCTACTCGGATCGCTTGCCGGACCTCGTCGTGTTCTGGGGTGAGACGGCGGCCGCTGGTCTTCAGCGCGTGACGTCGCCGCAGTATGGCGACGTGTGGCGCAACGGCGTGGGCAGCGGTCGTTCTGGAAATCATACCGACGATGCCTGGGCGATTCTCGCGCCGGCGCGCGCGACACGCCGCGCGCTCGATCGGGCGCCGCGGATCACCGATATCGGTGCAACCGTGTGCTCGCTGCTCGACGCTGACACGACGGGATTGTCCGGGACGACTTTGCTGGACGCCGCCTAACGTGGCGATGCAACAGGCAATGGCTCGTGCGCCGTCCATCGCGACAGGACGCTGGCGCGAAACGCTTGCGCGCGTGGCGTGGCATGCGCATCCCGCTCGACCCGGACCGGAGTACGCCTCGCTGCGCGCGAGTGAGTGGTGGTCGCAGGAGCGAGTACTGGAGCTGCAACTGAAAGAGCTCAGGCGTCTGCTGACGACGGCACAGCGCGTCCCGTTCTACCGCGAGCGCCTGCGTATCGCCGGCGTGCAACCCGAGGACGTGCGTACGCTGGCGGACGTGTCACGACTTCCGATCCTCGAGCGCGACGATCTGCAACGCCTCGGCATCGCCGGATTACGCGTCCCAGGAAGCTGGGGCGTTCGAGCGACCAGCTCCGGCTCGTTAGGCAAGCGCGTTGAGTTTCTCTGGCCGCTCGAGCAGATGCGCTGGCTTGATGCGGGCGAGGAGCGCGCGCGTGCCTGGTTAGGCTCCGAGCTCGGCACCTGGCGGCTGGAGGTGCGCTGCCGGCCCGTCGGTCTGCCACAAACAGTGAGTGCGATGTTGCTGAACGCGACGGCGGTCCATGCGCCGTCGATCGCGGACCGCGCCGTTGCGCTTCGGCTGCTGCGTGAGCTCGAGCATCGCCGTCCGACGATGATCTGGGGCGTCTCCAATGCGCTCTACGTCGTTGCGCTCGCGTTGCTCGACGAAGGGCGAACCGTCTCAGCGGGTTCATGCTGGAGCGGCGGGAATCTGCTCTTGCCGCACTACCGCCGCGCGATGGAGGAAGCCTTTCAGTGCCGCGTGTACGAGCGTTATGCGACAATGGAAACTGGGCTTGTCGCGCACGAGTGTCCCGAAGGCGGTGCGCTGCACGTGCCGGCGGAAGGAATCCTCGCCGAGATTGTGCGCGCGGACGGCACGCCGGTCGCGCCCGGAGAAACGGGCGAGGTGCTGTTGACGTCACTCAGAAATCACGCGACGCCGCTCATCCGCTATCGCGTGGGAGATCGCGCCACGGCCCCTAACGATTCGCGCTGCCGCTGCGGGCGTGGTCTGCCGCTCTTCGGCAGCGTTGCCGGGCGCACGCGCGACTTCCTGCGCACACGCAATGGTTCGCTCATCGGCCCGCGCGACGCGATCGACGCCGTGTTGCCGGCCGCGCAAAGCGTGATCGACATGCAGGTGATTCAGACTGCAGATGGCGCGCTGCGAATCCTCGTGGTGCAACGCGACACGCAGAACGCCGAGCTGGATCGTGCGCTCATCGCAAAAACGTTCGATGTGCTCGTCGGGCCGCGTGAGGTACCGCGTGTGGAGCGCGTGGAGCAGATCGCGCTCACTCCTGGCGGAAAGCTGCGCACGATCGTGTCGGAGATGGAGACATAGTGCGGTCCGAATTGGTGCGCTTGACAGCAGACGCAATCACCGCCGTCGGCGTGTTGCCTAACGCGGCGAGCACGGCGAGCGAAGCATGGGATGATTTCGTCAGGCTGTGGCTCGCGAGCGACGCGCAGCGGCTTTGGCGTCGTCACAGCGACGCCGTGAACCGGCGGCTTCTCACTGGATGGCTCCCGCGCAGCGCAGATCGCCTTCTCAAAACCGATCTGTGGGACGAGGCGGTGAGCGACGGCTTGTACCCTGCGCTCGTGACCCACGCGCGTCACGTCGTTGGCATCGATATCTCTGACGCCGTCGTCAACGCTGCGGTCGGACGCTATCCGACTTTGCACGCGCGCTGCGCGGACGTCCGTCGTCTTCCGTTTGCAGATGCTGCGTTCGATGTCGTCGTTTCGAACTCCACGCTCGATCATTTCGGGTCAATCGCCGACATTCAAACCGCACTCGCCGAGTTGCATCGCGTGATGTTGCCCGGTGGAACGCTCGTCGTAACACTGGACAATCCGAGCAACCCGATCATCGCCTTACGGCGCTCGCTGCCGCGCTCCGCGTACGACGCCGTTTGGCAGAACTTTGGCGAGCTTGCGGCCCGCATCGCGCCGAGTGCGCTGGGCGCCACGTGCAACGTGGGAACACTGGAGCGACTCGTGGCAGGCGCCGGCTTCAAAGTGACCGACCGGACTTCCATCGTGCATTGCCCGCGTGTGCTCGCGGTGCTCGTCGCTGACCAGCTTGCGCGCCGGTCGTCCGAGCGCGCCCAGCAGCGTTTCCTGAACTTCTTACTGCGATTCGAGAAGCTCGCCTCGCTCCCAACGAGGTTCTGGACGGGCCATTTCGTGGCCGTCCGCGCAACGCGCTAGAACCGCCTGCGCGGGATGCGCCGCACGGGGTGCAGCGCTATAAATGACCCATGCTTCGAACATACGGAATTGGCCTTGGCGCGTTGCTTCTCATCAGCAGCGCCGCCGCCGGCGCACAAGTTTCTCAGGACCGCATCGACGAATTCGTCCGCGCCGAGATGCAGCGCCAAAGGGTACCAGGCGTTGCGGTTGCAATCGTCAGGAAGGGGGAGCTGTTCGCAGCCAAGGGTTATGGCTACTCGAATGTCGAGCACCGTGTTCCTGTAACCAGCGAGACGATCTTTCAGTCCGGCTCGTTAGGCAAGCAATTCACGTCTGCGCTCGTCATGACCCTCGTGGAGGAAGGAAAGCTCGGACTCGAAGATTCGATCACACGCTATTTCCCCGATGCACCCGCGAGCTGGCGCAACATCCGCGTGCGGCACCTGCTCACGCACACGTCGGGCATCCCGGACTACACCGAGCAAGACATGGACTTCCGGCGCGACTATACGGAAGGCGATCTCACCAAGATGGCGTATGGCCTAACGCCAGAGTTCGAGCCGGGCTCGCGC
>CBQVAZ010000018.1:0-17171 GCA_967720205.1 uncultured Gemmatimonadaceae bacterium
GGCAGCACGAGCCTCACGCTAAGGGCTTTGTAAAAAAGCAGTTCCTCTGTGTTCTCCGCGCCAAAATAGTTCTTGTTCCATAGCGTCCGCGTTCTCTGCGCTAAGCTTTTCAGTCGCTAGGCATTGAGTCCTGACCAAGCCGCGCGGTACCCGTTCAGAACTGCGGGTCCAAAACAAACGTGATATACCTGCTCCATTGCCGGCTCGTCTTTGAGAAAGTCTCGCACTGTCGTTAGGGCGATTCCAGCCGCTTGGTCGATCGGATAACCGTAGACGCCGCAGCTGATCGCAGGGAAGGCGATTGTCTTGAGACTGTGATCTCGCGCTAGTTCCAAGGAAGTCCTATACGCCGACGACAGCAGTTCGGCTTCATGCGCCGAGCCGCCGCGCCACACCGGTCCGACCGCATGAATCACGTGGCGCGCCTTGAGGCGATACCCGCGCGTAATCTTCGCACTCCCGGTCGCACAGCCGCCTAACGTGCGACACTCGACGAGCAGTTCGGGTCCCGCGGCCCGATGAATCGCCCCGTCGACGCCCCCGCCCCCCAACAACGTCGTGTTGGCGGCGTTGACGATCGCGTCCACGTCGAATGTGGTGATGTCCCCCTCCACGATCGTGATCCGCTGCATGGCTTTGCTCAGTTGCCGTAATGCGTCAGAGCGGATAAGGTAGGACGCACGCGTCAGGATCGGGATATGCTACTCAGGTCCGCTTCTCTTCGGTCAATAATCGTCAGCGCCGCTGTCGCCATCATTGCGACGGCATGCAAGGTCGAGCGACACGATCAGCGCCTCGTCGCGGACACCTCGCGCGCCGCCAACGAAGTAGACGCGGCCACCCTTCCAACGCCGAGTCTCGTGCGCCGCGTCGCCTTCCGCGTGGCGTTGGAAGCGGAGATCGCGGACACCGTAATGCTCCGCTCGGTGCGCCGCGGGCGCGCCCTGCTGAGAAACACGCGCGACTCTCTCGGCTCGTACGTCGGCAACAGACTGAACTGCGTCAGTTGCCACGCGCAGGATGGCACTCAGCAAAACGCGATGCCGTGGGTGGGAGTCTATGCCCGCTTTCCGCAGTATCGCGCGCGCAATGGCTACGTACAGATCATCGAAGATCGCGTCAACGATTGCTTCAAGCGCAGCATGAATGGGCGGCCGCTCGTTCCCGAGAGTCGCGAGATGCGCGATATCGTCAACTATTTCGCGTTTCTTTCGTTAGGCTACCCGCAGGGTGCCGAGGTCGTGGGGCAGGGAATCCCACCAGTTCCGCCGGTTCCAGGAAACGAAGCACGCGGACGCGCGATATTCGCCAGCAAGTGCGCAGTGTGTCACGGCGGGAGTGGACAAGGGACGCAGGCAGCGCCGCCGGTCTGGGGGCCGCAGTCGTACACCATCGGCGCCGGCATGGCGCGGGTGCGAACTGCCGCGGCGTTCGTCAAAGAACTGATGCCGCAGAACGCGCCGCGCACGCTGTCCGCTCAAGAGGCGTACGACGTCGCCACGTTCATCAACAGAAGGCCACGCCCTGACTTCAAGACGAAGGAACGCGATTGGCCTCGTGGGGATCCACCACCGGACGTTGCCTATCCAACGACGGCCGCGCGCGCCAAGCGGGGCGGCGGAGCCGGCAACCCGAAATAGCCTAACGAACCGTTCGGCGCTTGGCGCGGCCTCGGCCGCCGCTGCGTTGGGTCGCGCGCACCACGGCGCCCAGCTGCCCAATCAGCCCAAACTGCTCGTCCGGCAACCAGTCCGAAACGACGCGAACGATGGCGCCCAATTCGTCGGTGGTGATCGTCTCGCCGTTCGTCGCCCGCGTGCGTAAGGCGCGCAGCTGCTCCAGCAACGCCGTGAAATGCTCGGCGTTCGAGGCGGCGTTGGGTTGCGCGGCTAAACGCTCGGCGGCCGCGATGACGCGGTCCAAGGCTTTGACGACGGGCTGGGGGCTCGCAGGTCTCTGGCTGATTTCGCTCACATGAGCGAATCTGGGCGGGCACCGAAGGCGAATCAACTCTAGAAAAACGCGCCTCATGACAGCTCACAGAACGTTGCTGATCGCCACAGCGGTCGCGCTTGCCAGTTCGCAAGATGTTGCTGCACAAAGCGATACGGCATTTCCGCCTGAGGTTTATTCTGGCAGACGTGCCAAACTCATCCGTGAGCTAGGCGACGCAGTCGTCGTGGTTCCGGGGAGGCTACTCGGTGGCGCCGACGACAATAGCAAACAGGATCCCGACTTTTGGTACCTAACGGGCGTCGAGTCGCCGTTCGCGATTTTGGTGCTCGTGCCGGGAAAGGACGGCGCACCCGCGCGGTCGACGCTGTTCCTGCCAACGCAGTATCAGTTCGCTGCCGGCCAGTTTCCGCTCTTGGAAGAAGGATTCCGCCGCGCTGCGTGGAATCGTCCGCGGCGGCGTTTAGCGCCCGGGAGCGCGGCGACCCAATCCACCGGCGTGGACGAAACAGTTCCGATCGATGATTTCGTGCCGCGACTACGCGCTTTGGCTCAAGACGCGCGCGTCGTGTACGCGCCGTTCGGCGAGGAAGCGGGCTACGCGCCACCAGGGATGCAGGTGCCGCGTGGCGCGCGCGCACAGTTCGTTGCGTCGCTCAAAGCAGCGTTGCCTAACGTGGAAACGCGAGACGTGACGCCGTTGATCCATCGCCTGCGGTTGCTGAAGGACCGGCACGAGATCGCCGCATTGCGCGGCGCAGCGCGCGTGTCAGGGTTGGGGATGCTCGAGGGGTTGCGCGCACTTCGCCCGGGGATGAACGACCGCGAGCTGGCCGGTCTCATGGAATACGTCTGGAAACGCGAAGGGTCGCCGCGCACTGCATTCCCACCGATCGTGTCGTCGGGCGAGAACTCGCTCACGTTCTTCTCGCTCCTGCGCGAGAACTACAATTCAGTCGATCGCGTTATGCGATCCGGCGACCTCGTGTTCGTCGACTACGGTGCCGCCGAGTATCAGATGTACGCAGCGGATATCTGCAGAACATGGCCCGTGTCAGGCCGCTTCACGCCGGAGCAGCGGAAGTACTACGACATCGTGCTCGAGGCGCAGGAGGCAGCGATCGCGGCAATCAAGCCCGGTGTGATGATGCTCGACGTCATCAAAGTCGCGGCGCAAGTCTTTCGAAAGCATGGCCTCGAGGCGAACGAAGACGTCGCGCGCATGGGCGAAGACAAGGTGTGGGGGATCATGCCATCGCCAACGCATTATCTCGCGCGCAACGGGGGCATCGTCCGCTATTCTCCGTTAGGCATGGGCGTGCGCGACCTCGGGCATCACATCGGGCTCGAGGTGCAGGACAGCCGTGACTACTCCATGCCGCTTCAGCCGGGTATGGTCATCACGATCGAACCGAAGATCTACATTCCCGAGAAGAACATTGCGATCATGATCGAAGACATGATTCTCGTCACCGAATCCGGTCACGAGAATCTCTCGGCGAGTGTTCCGAAACGCGCTGCCGATGTGGAGCGAGTGATGGCTGAAGGCAGGCGGACGAACGCATGGCGGCCCGGTGGAACGATACCGCCGTGATGGCCAAGGCCGCACGCGGAAGAGATCGATAAGACAGGAGCGCTGTTTCGAGTCATATTTGTGCGAATGAAGCGCGTACTCAGCGCACCTAACGCGGCAGAGGCACACGTTGCAGTCGCCAAGCTAGAGAGCGTCGGCATCGAGGCGACGATTCTTGGCGAGCACATGGGCGCACTACCGCTTGGTCCCGCGTCACGCCCGTCAGTATGGGTCAGCGACGAAGACCACGTCGCCGCGTGTGAAGCACTTGGCATTTCGCCCGAGAGTACGGCCGCAACTCAAGCCAGCGCGCCGCCTTACCGAGCCATGGCCGTCGTTCTCGTCGCGCTCGCGCTCATGCTTGCGATCCAGCGCTGCTGACGCTCAGCAATCCGAACCAGGTATGCGGTCGTAGGTAAAGTCGCAGACGTTCCCGTACCTCGCCACACCGCACTGACGCAGTGGCTCGCTCTGACCTCTGACCTCTGACCTATGAAGCTCCGCTTCCTCCCGTTAGGCGCGGCGGCGATCATTGCCGCCGTCGCCTGGTGGGCTCTCGCCCGCCCCGCACGACTCGCAGCCGCCGAAGCTTCGCGCAACGCGGAAAGCGCGCGCCTGGAGCTCGAGATCCGTTCGAAAGACATCGCGTTCTACATCAAACGCACGAAGGAAGACCCGCAAAGCGCCGAAGACTGCGCGATGGTTGCTGGACTCTACCTGCAGCGCGCTCGTGAAACGGGCGACGTGAATGACTACCGCGCCGCCGAACGTTATGCAGCCGAGTCTCTCGAACTGCGCAAGGTACGCAACGGCAAGGCGCAGCTGACATATGCATCGGCGCTACTGGCGCAGCACAAGTTCCCACAGGCGTTGGCAGCGGCTCGGGCCCTCGTCGATGGCGATCCATACCAGCCGCGTTATCGCGCGCTATACGCGGAATTGCTCGTCGAGATGGGGCGTTACGATGCGGCGCGGGTGCAGTTCGACTCGCTGCGCAACGACATGCGCACGCTCGCCGTTGCCCCGCGTTATGCGCGCTACCTCGAGTTTGTCGGTCGCCCTGATCTGGCGCGCTGGGTGCTGCGCCGTGCCGTCAACGACACGCGCGAGGCGGAGCTACCGCGCGAGCAGATTGCCTGGTTCCATCTGCGTGCCGCGGATCTCGAAATACGCAGCGGACGGTTGCGCAGCGCCGATCGCGAACTGTCCAGCGGTCTGCGTGCGGCACCTGAGGATGGTCGGCTCTGGTCCGCTCGGGCGCGCATGCACGCGCTCGAGGGTAAGTGGCGCGCCGTGCTGCAGGATGTGGAACGCGTCGGCGACCGCCGCGACATCGCAACCACGGCCCTGGCAGGCGATGCCTATGCCGCGTTAGGCGACACAGCCAAGGCGGCGACAATGTGGGCCGCAATCGAGGCGATGGCGCGCAACAACCCCGAGCCTTTCAACAGGCAATACACGCTCTTCCATTTGGAACATGGTATCCACGTGGATGAGACGCGCATGCTGCTGGAGCGCGAGATCGCGATCCGCCAAGACGTGTACGGCTGGGACCAGCTTGCCTTTGCGCGCTATCTCACGAACGACATATCTGGCGCCGCACAAGCAATCAAAGCGGCGATGGCCTCCGGGACCAAGGATGCAAATCTCTACTATCGCGCAGCGATAATCACACGCGCCCAAGGCGACACTGCCCGTACGCGGGCGCTGGCCGCCCAAGGGCTGGAGCTCAACCCGCACTTCCATCATCGGTATGTAGCAGACGCGCGCGCTCTCGCTGGCTCGCCGTAGCCACGGGCGACATCGCCCGCAGTGGTTGTGCTCTAAGGTCAAGCGCAACTGCCATTCGGATTTCACGGATTCAGCGGATGCTACGAATTCGGTTCGTCGACGAGTTCTGATCCGGTCTATCCGCAAGATCCGTCTGATCCGAAATGCTCTTGTTCTGAAGGTCGAAAAAAAGCTGTCGTAGTTCTCGCGGCCGCCTAACGCACGCATCGCGCAGTTTTCTCGTTCTTAGGCACGTCGACCTGTCGGGCGAGCAATCTGAATCGCGCTGAACGGCGTAGACAGGTTCCACGACTCCTCAAGGAGGTAGTACCATGTCTCGCATCAGGACCGTAACGCCGCGCTGGGTGGCGCTCGCTCTGACGCTTGGGACGGTGGCCGCGTTCGGAACCGCAACCTTGCTACGCGCATCCGATCATCAGGACACGCCCGAAGTCGAGCTGGCACAGAAGCCGGACATCAACGATGTGTACGCATTCCCAGGGGCGAATGCGGGGCGCATCGTCCTCGCCGTCACCACGGCGTCGCCGATCACGCCGGCACAGTCGCCGACAATCGGGTTCGATCCGAACCTGCTGTACCAAATCAAGATCGACAACAACGGCGACGCCGTCGAAGATCTCGTTATGCAGTTGAAGTTCCTGGGCACCGGCCGGAATCAAACAGCGCAGCTGTTTGGACCTGTCGCGCCGGCGCAGACCGGCAACAGAAATACGCTCGCCTCCGCTGTTCCGGTCCTCTCCGGTCCGACGAACACAGCGCTTGGCTCGGCGAGCGGCATCCAGCTACAGGCTGGGCTATTCGATGACCCGTTCTTCATCGACCTCTCGCAGTTCTTCCGGATCATTCCCGATCGGCGTCCCGTGACGGGCCCGCTCTCCAAGTTCCCCGACCCGGCCACCTCGTTCCGCAACCCCGGGTTCGATTTCCTGCGCGGCTTCAACGCCCTCGCGATTGTGATCGAGCTCCCTGAAGACATGCTGCTCGCGCCTAACGCCGGCGCTGATCCGGTCCTGGGCATCTGGGCCACCACCGCCCGTTAGGCCACCACTTCACCTGAGGATCTTCTTCGTGAACAGTCACATCCAGCGCGTTCTTCGCGTTGCGGCGGTCGCAATTCTGGCTGCCTGCAGCGAAGATCCCGTCAGCCCGGCAACCGGGCCAAACAACGACGTCTCGGCGGACCGCAGCAGCGATCGCCGCATCTATGTGCAGAAGGACCGACTCGCCAACCCGCTCGTGAGCGAAGTCATGGTCGTGAAGGTTCTACACGACAAGTACAACTCCGGCATCCCGAGCAGCGACGTGGGCGAGTGGACCGACGACCTCACCGGCTTCGTCAACGGAGTCGCCGGCCGCAGCCCCGCTTACGCCTCGGCGATTGCCGGCGCGCTGCTTCCCGACATGCTCCTGACGTATCCCAAGCGTGACGGGACGCCGGTGTTCTGGCTCAGTTGGGTTTTCGGCGGCTACGGCGGCCGCTCGCTCCCGGACGACGTCGTCGACATCGGTCTCGGCGCGATCTTCGGGACACTGCTCGGCAACACGAACAACGTCACGCCGGGCCTAACGACAGACAATGTCAATGCGAACGACGCCGCGTTCCGCTCGACATTCCCGTACCTGGCCGCCGCGCACTGAGGACCGTGGGTGGCACCGGACGGTGCGAACGGCGCTAGCGCCGAGTAGCTGCACGGGGCGAAATTTGCCGCCCCGTGCAACTACCGACCCTCGCTCAACTCGACCGCGATCTGGCCTTAGGGCGGACCAGCAGCCGCGAACTAACCGAACAAGCGCTCGCGCGGATCGCTGAGCCTAACGGTGAAGGCTCGCGCGCGTTCATTCGCGTGTTCGCCGACGAAGCGCTCGCGACTGCGGATCAATCGGACGCGCGCAGCAAGCGCGCCGTGCCACGTCGCGCGCTCGAGGGTCTGCCGATCAGCGTGAAGGACCTGTGCGACATCCAGGGTGTCGTGACGCTCGCCGGCTCCAAGGTGCGCGAGCCCGAGCCACCTGCTACTCAAGACGCGGTAGTTGTGGCGCGCCTGCGCGCGGCCGGTGCAGTGATCATCGGCACGACGAACATGAACGAGTTCGCGATGGGAACGCCGGGGACGAATGCGCACTACGGCACGCCACGCAATCCTTGGGATCGCGCGACCGGCCGAATTCCCGGCGGCTCATCGTCTGGCGCCGCGGTGTCAATTGCGGATGGCATGGGCGCGGCCGCGCTGGGGAGCGACACCGCCGGCTCGATTCGGGTGCCCTCCGCGTTATGCGGGCTGGTTGGATTCAAGCCCACTGCGCGACGAATTCCACTCACCGGTGTCTTTCCACTCTCGCCGTCGCTCGACTCGGTCGGTCCCATCGCTCGATCCGTACAGTGCTGCGCAACGTTTGACGCAGTGCTGGCTGGCGAAAAAGCCCGACAGGTCATGAACCGGCCGCTGGCGGGCATGCGGTTCGGTGTCCTAACGACGCTCGTGCTGGACGATCTCGAGCCGACCGTCGCCTCCGCGTACGAGCGAGCGCTCGATACGCTCCGTGGCGCCGGGGCGAGCGTGGTGGAGTTCGCGCTCCCACTCGTGGCGGATATACCAGCATTGTTCACAAACGGCGGCATCACGATCGCGGAGGCGTACCGCTTCCATCGTCCCATGCTCGATCGCGCGCAATCGGAATACGACCCCATGGTCGCTCGCCGACTCCGCGCCGGTTCTGTAATCACCGAGGCCGAGTATCAGGAGCTGATGCGCAAGCGCGGGGCGATGATCGAAGAGTCGGCCAAGGCGACGCGCCAATTCGATGCGCTGCTCATGCCGACGTGTCCAATAGTCGCACCCAGCATCGCGTCTGTTCAGGACGTGGATGCGTGGCAAGCGGTACATCGACGGCTCCTGTACCCGAACGCGATCGCGAACGTGCTGGATCGGTGTGCTCTGACGCTACCGCTGCAGCCGATCGGCGAGCCACCCGTCGGCCTAACGATACTCGGCGAGACGCTGGCGGATCAGCGAGTGCTCGAGATAGGCCAGGCCGTGGAACGCGCGCTCGGCGCGCGAATGTCATCATGACGGATCCGACGCCTCCCACATCGGTGGAGCCGCGCACATCGCTCGTACGCGGACTGGGGAAGACGGAGGCGACCGCGATCGTCATCGGCGGGATTATTGGCGCGAGCATCATGCTGGCGCCGAGTCTCGTCGCTCGGCAGGCCGGAGCGCCTGGGCTTTCTCTCGCCATGTGGCTTCTGGGAGGCGTGATTGCGCTGACCGGCGCGTTATGCATCGCCGAGCTGTCGGCTGCGATGCCGGAGACTGGAGGGACGTACGTCTTCTTGAAGCGCGCGTATCCTTCGACGCCGATCCCGTTTCTCTTTGGCTGGACGATGTTTTTCGCCTACACGTCGTCGGCGATCGCGGCAGTGGCGACGGCGGCGGCTCTGTATGGCGGGTTTTTTCTGGAGAAGGTGATGCCGTACGGCGTCTGGGGCCGGCGCATCGTCGCGGTGTTGGTGATCGCTGTGATCACGACAGTCAACTACATCGGCGTTAGGCAGGCCGGGCGCACGCAGACGATTTTCACGGCGCTGAAGTTAGTGCTCATCGCGTTCGTTGTGATCGTTTGTCTCGCGCTGGCGCCGCACGCTGGCGGTCTCTCGCCGCTCTTCCCTGAAGCGACCGATCCAAAAGGGTCACTGGCGCAGGCGATGGTCCTCACGTTGTTCGGTTACAGCGGCTGGCATTTCTCTACGAACGTGGCCGGTGAGATCCGCGACCCGCAGCGCAGCCTTCCGTTTTCGATTCTCGTCGGTATTGCCGTTGTGATCGTGGTGTATGTGCTCGTCAACGTGTCGTTCCTGCTGGTCCTGCCGTTCGATCGCCTGCGCGAGTCGCAGTTGCCCGCCACGGATGCTGTGAGCACCGCCCTGGGGAGCGTCGGCGCAGGCATCGTCTCGATCGCCATCGTAGCCTCCACGTTAGGCACGCTCAACGCGCAGCTCTTGAACTACCCACGCATCGCCTTTGCGCTCGCTCGCGACGGCATGTTCTTCAAGCGTTTTGCGCACGTGCACGAGGGGCACGCGACGCCAGCTGGCGCCATCGTGGCGCAAGGCGTGGTGGCGTCGGCTTTTGCGTTATCGGGAACGTTCACGCAGATATTGACGTACACCGCATTTGTGAATCACTCGTTCATGAGTCTCATAGTGGCATCGGTGTTCGTCCTCAGGGTGCGCGAGCCGCAGATGGAGCGACCGTATCGAACGTGGGGCTATCCAGTTACGCCGGTGATCTTCCTCGCCGTCTCGTCGTGGTATCTCTTTGGTCTGCTGCGCGACCGCCTAACGGGCAGCCTGATCGGGCTCGGCATCATGTTGCTCGGGGTCCCGTTCTATCTGTACTGGCAACAGCGGCGGCGGCAATGAGTCGCGCCCTCGCGCTCGTTTGGCTGGCTAGTACGGCACTCGTCGCACAAGCGCAGGGCGTCCCCAAGCGACGCGCGCCTGGCCCGCCTGGACCCACTGAGAAGCAACTCACGGGGGCGCAAAGCACCGCCGACGAGTGGCCGCTCGTGGACCGCGACTATGCTGGCCAGCGTTTTTCCCCCGCGACGCAGATCAATCCGTTCAGCGTTCGGCGACTACGCGCGGTCTGCCACGTCGACCTTGGCACCACGCCGCCATTTCAATCGAATCCGATCGTCTTCAGCAACACCGTGTACGTCACGACCACGACGAGCACAATCGCATTCAAGGCCGACGACTGCACGCAGCGCTGGCGACACGACCGCGCGGCGAAAGATTCGGTGAACTATCCGCAACAACGTGGTGTCGCGCTCAAAGACGGCATCCTCGTGCGCGGCACCGCTGACGGATACCTGCTCGCACTCTCTGCCGCGGACGGGAGCGTGCTCTGGGAGCGGCAGATCGCCGACGCGAAGAGCGGCGCGGCCATAACGATGCCGATCACTCCGTATCGCGACGTCGTCCTGGCCGGCGCCGCGGGAAGCGAGTACGGCGCGCGCGGCTGGATCGGCGCATTCAATTTGAAAACGGGCGAGCCCGTCTGGCGCTTCAACACCGTTCCAGCCGCGGGCGATTCTGCGGCGTCCACATGGGGCGACCCTAACGAGATCGCCGGCGGCGGTGTCTGGACCGCCGTTTCGATCGATGCCGCGCGCGGGGAGATCTATGTCCCGGTGGGAAGCGCAGCCCCGCCATTCAATGACGACGCGCGCCCCGGCGCGAACCTCTACACGAGCGGCATGGTCGTGCTGAACGCGCGGACGGGAAAGCTCCTGTGGTACAGACAGCAAGTTCCACACGACATTCGCAACTGGGACCTCACACATGCGCGGCCGCTATATCAGGCGCGCGTGAAAGGCGCCCAGCGGCGTCTCGTCGCGATGGTCGGCAAGTCGGGGTTGCTCGAGGTGGTGGATCGCAGCACGCGGCAGCTCGTCTTCGCGCGGCCCGTTACGGCGCGCGACACGTTAGCGCCGGCGGCGTCGCCTAACGAGCGCAAAGTCTGCCCAGGACCCTTCGGGGGCGTCTCCTACAACGGACCCGCCTACAGTCCGCGCACGAATCTTCTGTACATTCCGACTGTCGAGTGGTGCGCGGTCATTCGGAAAGACCCCAAATCACCGATCGTACCGCGCCGATTCAACTGGGGCGGCCGCTTCCAGCTCGATCCTATCGAACGCGCGCGTGGATGGCTGGTCGCCGTTGATGCGTCGACTGGCGACGTGCGCTGGCGTTATGCATCCATCAAGCCGATGGTCGCGGCTGTCATGGTCACGGCGGGGGAGCTTGTCTTTGCCGGCGAGCTCTCGGGAGAGCTCATCGCGCTAGACGCCCGCACGGGGGCGCCGCTCTTTCGTTACGCCCTGGGCGCGCCGCTCAACGGCGGCATGGTGACCTACACGTTAGGCGGGCGCCAGTTCGTCGCCGTCACGTCGGGGACCGCCGGCGCCTTCTGGGGTGTGCCGGGCGGCCCGAGCCGCGTCACGCTGTTCGCGCTGACTTCTCAATAAAACTCGAGCGTGCTCTGGAAGTTTTATTGATCCATCGAAATGATCCCCTGCATCTTGCGATCCCGCAGCATCGCCTGAAATCGCGCCAGGTCCTCGTTCATCACGCGATCCATTTCTGCCTTGACGTTCCGGAGTTGCGTTTTCAGCACGGTCTGAACTTCGAGCTGCTGTGCCGTCGGCGCCGCATCACCACCGGTCACGCTTCCACCCAGATAAATCAGCTGCTCGGCTACCTGCACCGGCCAACGCAGCAGGTCCTGGCCGCGTCCCGTGGCGCGCATCTGCAGAAGCTTTCCTTCAACGGCGACCAGCTTCTTGTCTAACGAGTCGGCAGCGTCTCGCACATCCTTCGCCGTCGTGTCACTCGCGAGGAAGCTCTTGAGCGTCGTCAGCTGCCCGCGAACGAGCTCGAGGTTGTTGATCATGTCTACGGCCGTGTTGATATCGCCGTAGATGTCGTTCGCCGTCGTCATTTGCGTGCGGATGTCTTCGATCGTTCCGCTCGTCGCCGGATCTTTGCGAATCTCCAAGGGCTGTGATTCGGTGCGGCCACCGACAGTCAGCCTAACGGTGTAGGTCCCGGGCGGCAGCAGCAGAGCGAATCTGCCAACTGTGGGCGACGCCTTACCTTCGGGTCCAATCGTTATGTGCGGTGAATACTGCGGGCTCGTGCGAATGCGCGCTTCCTTGGTTTGCTCGCCGTTGAGATCCCACCAGACGCGATTGATCCCGGCTTTCGCGGGCGCAGTGAGCTTGCGAACGACTTTGCCGGCCGCGTCGACGATCTCCAGCTTGGTCGAATCCTTCGATTCGCTCTTGAGCCAATAGTTGATCGCCGCGCCATAGGGAGGATTCGCACCGACAGCTGGATCGTCGCCGTTTGTGAACGGCGCTTCAACGCCGCGGTAGCGATAGGCGAATCGCTGCGTGAATAGATGCGCGTCTTTGCCGGTGACTTCAGCTGCGAGTTGGCGTAGCGGCGTGATGTCGTCCATGATCCAGAAACCGCGGCCGTATGTCGCCACGACGAGGTCGTTGAAGTGCTCCTGAATCTCGATCCAGTACACAGGTGCGTGCGGCATGTTGTTCTGCAGCGGCTGCCAGTTCTCGCCATCGTCGAACGAGACGTACAGCCCGTTCTCGGTACCGGCGTATAACAGACCGCGCCTAACGGGGTCCTCTCGGACGACGTGTGCGTAGCTCAACGGACTCTTGGCGATGCCGGTGACGATCTGGCGCCACGTCTTCCCGAAGTCGGTCGTCTTGTAGATGAACGGATCACGGCTGTTTGCCTGGTGCGCGTCGATCGAGATGTAGGCCGTCGCGTCGTCATAACGCGAAGGCTCGATGTTGCTGATCGTCCCCCATGCCGGTGCGTTCGGGATGTTCGCGGTGAGATCTGTCCACGTGCGCCCGGCGTCCTGCGTGATGTGCAGCTTGCCGTCGTTCGTGCCGGCGTAGATGACACCGGCTCGGCGCCGAGATTCGGCGATTGCGAAGACGACGCCCGAGTATTCGACGCCGATGTTGTCACCCGTTAGGCCGCCGGAGAAACTGAGCCGGTTCTTGTCGTTGCGCGTGAGGTCGGGTGACAAGAGATCCCACTTGCGGCCGCCATTGGTGGTCACGTGCACGTGCTGCGAGCCCACGTACACCTTGTTGTGATCGTGCGGCGAGATCGTGAGCGGGAATGTCCATACGAATCTGTATTTCACTTCGCCGGCCGGCACGCCGATCGTCATCTGCGGCCAGACTTCCACATATTCAGCGATGTTCGTGCGTGTGTCATAACGAGAGACGATCCCGCCGACGCTGCCGAAGCCAGACGCGCTGGACCAGATGAGGTTCGAGTCGGCCGGATCGGGCTGCGCCCAACCGCTTTCTCCACCGCCGACTGAGCTCCACATGCCGCGCACGATCGTTCCGTCGCCCGAGCCGATCTTGCTGTTGCTCGGCCCCATCGTGGACGGACCGTCCTGTCGGTTGCCGTATACCCGGTACGGAACGCGGTTGTCGACCGCGACGTGATACATCTGCGCGATTGGAAGCTGCACGCGCAGCCAGGACTTGCCGCGATTCCTCGTTATGCTGGCGCCGCCGTCGTGCGAAACGATCATGCGGTTCGCGTTCGTCTGATCGATCCAGATGTCGTGATGGTCGCCGCCCGGGACTTCGGTGAACGGTGGATCGATGATCGTTGTGCCGCCATCGAGCGTCTTGGACCAGGAGGCAGTCAGGAAGTACGCCTCGTTGTCGTTGTCCGGCGCGACAGCCATGCGCGTGTAATAGTGCGTGCGGCCCATGAGCTGCTGATCGTAGCTGATCACGCTCCACTTCTCACCGCCGTCCTCCGAGCGGAACAGCTCGCCGCGATCGGTCTCCTGACCGCCTAACGGTACGCCGTCGCCCGTTTCGATCAGCGCGTACACTCGATTCGAGTTCGCCTTGCTGATGCCGAGCCCGATCTTGCCGACGTGGCGCTTAGGCAGCCCCTCGCCCGTTAGGCGTTTCCACGTCGCACCGCCGTCGGTCGTCTTCCAGATGCCGCTGCCAGCGCCGCCGGACCAGCGTCCCCACGTATGCACCTCGATCTGCCAGGTCGTGGCGTAGAGGATGCGCGGGTTATTGGGGTCCATGACGAGGTCGAACGCCCCCGTCGAATCGTTCACGAAGAGCGTCTTCTCCCACGTCTTCCCGCCGTCGCGCGTGACATACACGCCGCGATCCGCCTGCGGGCCGTAGGCATGGCCTAACGCCGTGGCGTAGACGACGTCGGGGTTCGTCGGGTGCACGACGACGCGTCCAATACGGCCCGTGTTGTCGAGCCCCATCTTGTTCCATGTCTTGCCCGCATCCGTCGATTTGAAGATTCCCCAGCCGACGGAAATGTTCGAACGGATGAACGGCTCGCCCGTGCCAGCCCAAACGACATTTGGATCGCCTGGCGCTACGGCGAGGGCTCCTACGGAGGAAACAGCCTGACTATCGAAGATGGGAGCCCAACGCACCCCACCATCTGTCGTCTTCCAGATGCCGCCTGACGCCGCGCCGGCATAGTAGACGTTCGGGTCGCCCGGCACGCCAGCGACCGACGACACGCGGTTCCCTTCAGGACCGATGTGGCGGTACTTGAGCTGGGAGTACCACGCCGTGTCGACCGCCGGGCGCGCAGGCGGGGCCGGCTGAGCCGCGCGCTGTCGCTGAGCTGCGAGTGTGCCCAGAGGAAGCGCGACGACGGCGAGTGTGCAGGCGAGTGGACGGAGCCGATTCATATAGTAGGGGCAGGAATGGCTGGAGCCGCGCGAACATGCGACACACCGCGCCCTGGCGCCACCCATCGCTATGCCTCTTAGAGGGGCCAGACCGTGCCGCCGCCCCGCAAACGGGGAGTGCGTGGCACGCCTGCATTACGCGCAAGGCCTCAAGTATCACGCGCCGCGTTAGGTGAGCGATCACTTGTGCAGCGTCGCCACAACGGCGGAACGCTCGCCCACGGGCCCTAACACGCCAGTTAGGCGGCAAGAATCGCCGAAATCGTAATCCTGGTGAACCGACCTATCACGCGGACGCACCGAGCGCGGTCGTGTGCTTAGCGCCGCGTCGAAAAAGTGATCTGTGGCACACACCCTGCCTTAGTGCATCCCGAAGCAAGGCAGCGGTCAAACGAACCCCACGATCCCCGTACCTGGAGCCCGAATGCTCTCCTCACGTCTCGTCAAACGTCCACCGGTGCTCGCGTTAGGCGCGCTCCTCGCGATGCTGGGTTTCGCGACGGCGTGTTCCGATTCGCCGAGCGCTCCAACGGCGACGATGTCGCCCGCCGGCGCTCAAGAGATCGCTCCCGCGATCCTCTCGAGCTACACCGGCGACATCGATTTCAACGCGACCTATCCCAGCCTCACGTGGAAGACGCCTTCGAAGTCGATGAAGGGCGACACTACAGTATCGACGTTCACAGTCGATCCGGACGATGGTGCGCTGATCAACTTCGGCGCCAATCACAAGCTCATTCTGCCACCGGACAAGATTTGCGATCCGGCGACCAGCGGTTACGGCCCATCGTACTGGGATGACTGGTGCGACCTCGCGCACGACAACATCACGTTCACGATCAAGTCGTGGACGGGGTCGAATGGCCGTCCCTTCGCTACCGTTACGCCCGACGTTCGCTTCAGGCCCTGGGTCTCTTACTCGCCACGCATCTACTTCTACGACGCCAACCTCGTCGACTTCTCGAAGGTCGTCATTCCGTGGTGCGATAAGAACAACGTCTGCGTCGACGAAGGCGCGAACGACTCCTTCCTGCAGACCTATGCACGGAAGAGCAACGGCCCGGGCTACTGGGTCTACCGAAATCTGCGGCACCTCAGTGGCTACAACGTCACCGCCTTCTAACGAGGAATCCACCAATGCGATTACTCAAGAGAATCTTGACGGCGGGCGCGGTCACGGCGTTAAGTGGTTTCCTCGTCAGCGCCTGCGCGAAAGATCCGCTGACAGCTCCGTCGACTCCATCAGTGGCACCAGCATCTAGTTTGACTGCAACCGTGAACACGAGCGCGAGCCCGAACCGCGCTGACTACGTGAAGTCCGCTGATAAGAACGGCGCGAACAAAGGGGCACGCGGCAAGAAGAAGCGTTCAGGATACATGGTCTCCTCGTCCTAACGAGACATATGCAAGGCGCGGCCTGACGGCTCGCAGCCATGCAAAGCGAGGGAGGGCGCAAGCCCTCCCTCGTACCTTTTTCAAGAGCGTTCGCTGTACCTAACGAGAGGCTACGGCGTCCGCGCGGCGACAGAGCCAAGCCCCACACGGTCTCTGGCGAGTCGTTGTTCCGCTGCGATCGTCCAGTCTGGAAGTCCGGCCCACCAGGCGTCCGCTCTGATGCCACGAATCGTAAGCCGTTTGTGTGCTGCCGCCGCGTAACGCGCCTCGAACAGCCACACGGCCGCGAAGTCGTTCACGATCGTCTCGTATGCGCGCCGGTAGTGCGAACGACTTTGCGCCGGATCGAACTCTACCGATGCGCTATCCAGCTGCGCGTCGAACGCAGCGCTCGAGTAGCCCGTGAAATTGGAGCCGCCGCGGCTTCCCCACGCCTGCTCAGCACCAGCTGGACTTGGATCGGTGTGCCAGGCATTGATCATCGCGTCAAACTGACCCTTGCCGAGTCGTTCGAAGAAGGTCACGGGCTCCATCACGTCGAGGCGCACCTTGGCACCAACGGCCTGCCACTGCGCTTGGAGAAGGACCGCCATCTGACGGCGAATGGCGCTGGACGACGGAACAGCGAGTCCGAACTCGAGCTTCGCACCGCGGCGCTCGCGGAGTCCGTCGCCGTCCGCGTCACGCCATCCTATCGAGTCGAGCAGCGCACGCGCCGCGGCTGGATCGAAGGCCGGCATCGCGAGCGTCGTATCAGCCGACGCCTGGGCCCGCACAACGGGGCCAATGCCAACGTAACCGAGAGTGTCTACGACGCTCCGCACCACGGCCCGTCGATCGATCGCCAGACTCAGGGCACGCCGCAGCGTGGAATCACTGAAGAGATGGTGCGCACGCGTGCGCGAGCCGCGCTCGCGGAAGTTGAATCCCACATATCCGTAGTCGAGGCTGGGGTACCCCACGAGCTTCGCGACTGGCGATTCCTGCACCTGCTTGATGCCATCGCCGCGAACGACCTCGAGGAAGTCGGCCTCCTCCCGAAGGACCTTCACGACCAGCGTGGTGGGATCGGGGACCACGCTCCAGACGACGCGGTCGACTTTGGGCCGACCGCGATAGTTCGTCGTATCCGCGACGAGTTCGACGGAAGTCCC
>CBQVAZ010000019.1:0-16929 GCA_967720205.1 uncultured Gemmatimonadaceae bacterium
GATGCCTAACGCGTCGAGAGCGCTCGGCATCAAATCCACCGTGCGGCGTGGGATGCTGCGTGTCACGCGATTGACGAGCAACGGCACGAGCATATGATCCCGGTGCAGCGCACCGTGCGACGAGACGTGCGGGATCGGCTCGTAGCGCCCGCGAAAATCCCAACCACGCGCCGCCGAGAGCACGACGTCGCCGGAGCGAGCGCAAGCGGCGATGCGTGCCGTCTGCACCAGCGCGTCGGGATAGTCGCTGTGCAGCGTGATCTCGTGCGCTTCTTCCTCCGTCACGCCATGCTCAGCCGCGTCGCCGAGGCCCAGCGGATCGCCGGACTGCGGTCGATACGAATGCCACTTACCTAACGATTCGATGATGGCGCTGCCACGGTCCCGCGAGTGGATCGCGACCTTGCCATCGCCGTGCGGCAACACGACGAGGTCGATCGATCGGCGCTCGAGCAATGCATCGACGAGCGCGCTCCACTGCGACGACAACGCCGGCCAGAACGCTCGCTCGCGACGCGCGAGGTCGAGATACAGATGCGCCATCGCGTTTCCGCTCACCATGACGGCCACCTTAGCCGATGCGCGTCGCCTGGTGCTGAACGTCCAGGGATGCGCGAGGACAGGCCAGCCGAGCGAGCGCAGCAGCGCCGCGATGTCGTCGTGCGCGCCGACTGGCGAGTGGCCGTGATCGCTCACGATCCAGATGTGCATCCCTTCCCAGCGTCCATCGCGCTCGGCGTCTTCACGAATCCGGCGTGCCGTGGCGTCCACGGTCTGCAGCGCTTTCAAAACAGCGGGGGCATCGCAGCCAGCCGCGTGTGAGGTTTTGTCGATACCGGTGAGCGCGACGAACGCGTAGCGCGGACGCTCTCGCGCGATTCGATCGATGGCACGGTCGGCGATGTCGCGGTCGATGGAGAGCCATCCTTCCACGTCACCGCGGAAGTGCGTCCACCCTGCTCGCGCGGCAAATCCGACACTGCCACCGATACGCGCGTTGCGCGGCAGACCACGCGCGATGACGCTGAGCGCGCCTAACGAAGGCCGCGCCAGCTCGAACATCGTCGGCTGCGTGGCGTCCAGGTCGCGATCGACTTCGCGGAATTCGATGCCCACGTAGCTGCGCGAATGCCCGCGCAGCCGGCTGATGCGGCGACTGCGATCGTACCAGCGTAACCCTGGGATTCCGACGCTCCCGGGATGGCGGCCGACAAGAAATGGCGCATACGCCACTCCGGTCACTGACGGAAACGCCGTCGTGATGCAGTGCAGTCCGCCTTCGCTGCGAAGCTGCGCCAGCGTCGGCACGTCGCCGCGCGCGATCGCGCCGGTCAGATCGTCGTGCCGCAAGCCGTCTGCGACAAGCACAACCACCGAGCTCAGGGCCTTGGCCACTCCAGCGGTTCGCGCCGATGACGTGGCGCGCGACTGCTGGGTTGTCAGTGCCGGAGAAGACGTGGACATGGGGGAATCGCTAGCGTGGCGCGCCATGCGGTCAGTAGACTCAACCCCTTTGTCCAGCACGGCGACACGAATCTCAAGTTGAGCACTCGCATGGCAATCCGAAAGAGAAAACGTTCGGCCCGTACGGCACGCGGCACACCCGCGACCACCGAGACATTGCGCAGCGCCGAGCAGGAGGCGCTCGCGTTTCTGCGCGAACGCACGGAGGAGGGACACCTGAGCGCCGGCCGCGAACCGCCGTCGCGAACCTCCGACGTGCGCACGAGCGGTCAACGGAAGGTGGACACCGCGATTCGCGACGACTTCGTTCTCACGGAAGACGCGAAGCTTCTGCAGACGAATCCGGAAGCGCGGGCAGCGAACGGAGCCGATTTCACCCGGACCGATCCGTGGCGGCTGATGCGGATGATGAGCGAGATCATCGAGGGTTTCGATACGCTCGCAGATGTCAGCAAAGCTGTCGCGCTCTTCGGCTCGGCACGCACGGGACCTGACGACCCGATGTACGCGAAGGCGCAAGAAACAGCGCGACTGCTCGGCGAGAAGGGGTTCGCGATCATAACCGGTGCCGGTCCGGGAATCATGGAAGCGGCGAATCGCGGCGCGCGCGAAGGAGGCGCGCTCTCGATAGGGTGCAACATCGAGCTCCCGTTCGAGCAGGGGGCGAATCCATATCTCGATCGCCTGATCGAGTTCCGCTACTTCTTCGTGCGCAAGACGATGTTCGTGAAGTACTCGGCGGCGTTCGTCATTTTTCCGGGCGGATTTGGAACGCTCGACGAGCTGTTCGAGGCGCTCACGCTGATCCAGACGGGGAAGATCTATCAGTTCCCTGTCGTGCTGTTCGGGCGCTACTACTGGGCGGGACTCGTTAGGTGGCTTCAGACCAAGGTGTTAGGCGAACGCAAAATCTCGCCAGGAGACATGGACTTGATGCTGCTCACCGACGATCCCGAAGAGGCCGTGCAGTCCATTCTGGCCGCGTACGCGTCGCAGCAGCGGAGTGGGCCTGTGGGGACGGAGAAGGTCTGATGGCCAAGCCTAACGAGCGTGCCGGCAGGGAACGCGGCGGTTTCAAGGCATCGCGTCACGGCAAGCGGGCGACGCCTGCCGGACCCAAGGCGGCGCAAAAGCACGCCGCGGAGGTGCGCGAAGCCAAGGGCCTCGCCCATGTCGCCGGCGAGAAGAGCGCTTTTCTCCGGGGCCCGCGCATCGAGCCGGATGCGATCTCGGGGCAGGAGACTGTCGCGGAGCTCATCGACAACGCATTCCAGGCGTACAACGCAGGCCGCCTCCGCGAAGCGTGCCGCCTCTTCAATGAGAAGATGCTGGAGCGCGACGTGACTGTCGGCTTGACGCTGACGGGGGCGCTGACGCCCGCTGGACTCGGCATGTCGACGATCATCCCGCTCATGGAGGCGGGTTTCGTGGACTGGATCATCTCCACTGGAGCCAACCTGTACCACGACACGCACTTCGGGCTCGGCCTAACGATGCATCGTGGCAACGCACAGGCGTCCGACGTCCTGCTGCGCGAGGAAGGGGTGGTTCGCATCTATGATATCTTCTTCGACTATGACGTCCTGCTCTCGACGGATGCCTTCTTCCGCAAGATCATCGAAGGCAGGGAGTTTCAGCGCGCGATGTCCAGCGGGGAGTTTCATTATCTCTGCGGCAAGTACGTCACCGGACGTGAGAATGCGTTAGGCATCCGTAACAAGTCTTTGCTCGCCGCGGCGTACCGTTGCGGCGTGCCGATCTACACGTCGTCACCAGGCGATTCCTCGATCGGAATGAACGTCGCCGCGCTGGCGCTCGATGGAAACAAATGCACAATCGATCCCAACGCTGATGTCAACGAAACGGCGTCGATCGTGTACGCCGCTAAGCAAGGCGGGGGAAAGAGCGCCGTGATGATCTGGGGCGGCGGAAGCCCCAAGAACTTTGCGCTGCAGACGGAGCCTCAGATTCAGGAAGTGTTAGGCATCGACGAGAAGGGTCACGACTATTTCCTGCAGCTGACGGACGCGCGTCCCGACACCGGCGGTCTCTCCGGCGCGACGCCGGCCGAAGCCGTGAGCTGGGGGAAGATCGATCCGGATCGCTTGCCTGACGCCGTCGTGTGCTACGCCGATTCCACGATCGCGGCACCGCTTCTCACAGCGTACGCGCTGGCGCGCCACAAGAAACGTCCGCTCAAGCGGCTGTTTCTCAAGCGAGAAGCGAATATGAAGCGACTGATGGCGGCGTACCGCCGGGCGCAGAAGAACAGTTAGGCAACGGCGCGTCGCGCGGCTCGCACGAATGTCGCGCGGGAGTAGTGGCCTCGCGACACGCGGCCGGTGAGCTCCTCGCCGCCCATGACGTCGCGCACGATGCGTGCGTCGCTCCAACCTTGCGCGGCGCGCTGCCCGATCGTCTCGATCGTTTCCTCCAGCCAGTCCGCCTTCGCCGTCAGCGTGGCTGCTGCGTTAGGCACGAGCCCGCGATGGCCACAGAACATCCGCGCCGGCCGCATGGCAGCACACTTTCTGAGCGACGCCAGCAGCTCGCGAAAGTCCTCGTCGTAGTGTGCGATGCGCACCTTGACGCCGAGAAAGAGATCGCCGGCGAAGAGAGTGCCTGTGTCGGGCGCCCACACCACGTGGTGCTCCGGCGAGTGTCCGGGCATTGGGATCACCTCCACACCACTCGGCGTGAACGGAGCCAGCGAACGGTGTGGCGTCGGAAACGAACCCCACGTCAGCAGGCGATACAGTTCCAGCGGCGGGGCTGCGCGAACGCGTCGCTCGGTCTCAGGATGAATCGCCAGTGGAAGACCCAGTGCGGCCAAGGCAGAGACGCCACCGGAATGGTCTTCGTGCCAATGCGTGACGATCCCGCCAGAGATCTCCTGGCGATGGGCAGCGACCCAAGCGGCCAGGTCGCTCGCCACTCGCGGGAACCCCGTGTCGATCAGCACTCCGCCGACCACATATGCGCTGACCGTATAGCCCAGCCGTCGGCCGACCCAACTCGACAGCTCGAGCCGAGTTACGTCGTCGTGGCGTTCCGTGCGAAGCATTGGTGAAGCCTAACTGGACGGTAGAAACACTGCGCGTGAAGGCAGGGCCACGTCGTTGCCCCTCGGGCCCGTAGCTCGTTACCTTATTTGGCAGTCCGAGCGCCCGGCCGCTTCAGGTCGGGCGCTCACTTTTCCCCGATACTCTAGTCGCTCCCTCCAAAGCCCAGAGAGATGATCGAAGCGCTGAAGCAGAAGCTCGGGCAGGAGGTGGAGAAGCTGCAGCACGAGCTCAACGTCGTACTTCCAGCTGAAATTCGAAAAGCCGTCGAGTTAGGCGACTTGCGAGAGAACAGCGAATACAAGGCGGCGCTCGAGCGTCAGCAGTTCGTGCAGGCGCGACTCGGGCAACTTCGGCAGCGACTCAGCAAGCTGTCGACGATCGATCTCGCGCAGATTCCTACCGATCGCGTCGGACTCGGCTCGAGGGTCGTCGTCGAATGTCAGGAGACGCAGACCCTCGAGACATACAAATTGGTATTCGGCGAGGATGACTTGCAGGATGGACACGTCACGATGGCGTCGCCAATCGGTCGTGCTCTCGCCGGCAAGGCAGTTGGAGAGCAGGTGATTCTACAGCTCCCAGCGCGTACGCGACGCATGCGCGTGGTCGAGCTTGTCACCATTCACGCCGTGCCGAACGGCGAAGTCTAGCTCGTTAGGCTGATCATCGCGTTCGCGCGATAATGGCTGATCCCGCCAGGGATCTCTGTAAGCTGGATCGGTACCTGCCATTGCGAGGTGCGCGAGGCGCCAGCAAAGTTGATGTGTTAACAGTCGTGCGTTCGCGGGGTTTAGCCGCACGCATACTCATCAAGCCAGCCGCGAGGACAAGACAATGCAACTTCTCCGTGTACTCGGTGTGGGATTAGTCGCAGTAGCCGCCGCGTGTGGCGGTGGTGGTGGTAGCGACGACGGAGGAACGACCAATCCTGGTGGGCAACAAACACTCAATGAAATCCGCCCGTCGGTGACGAGTCTGAGCCTCACCGCCGGCCAGTCGTCAACGATTACAGTCACGGCTCTGAACACATCGGGTGGGACGATCACGAATGCCGGTACGCCGTCATTCAGTTCTCGATCCGCTTCAGTCGCAGAAGTAAACAATCAGGGAATCGTGTTCGCCGTTGCGGCCGGAACGACGACAATCGACATCTCGCTCACCTTCGGCGGTGTTACGAAGACAGCGAGTGTGACCGTGATCGTAACTGGAACGCTCGGAGCCACGGCGACGGTCGCAGCCGGCTCAGCGTCGAACACTTTTCAGCCTCAGGTCGTTGGCGTCGCGCGAGGCGGGACAGTTACGTGGAGCTTCGCCGCTTTGGAGCATAACGTGACTTTCTCAGGCGGCGGCGGTGCGCCGGCAAGTATTCCAAATACGACAAATTCGAGCGTTAGCCGCACATTCGGAACGGCCGGGAATTTCCCGTACGACTGCACGCTGCACGCTGGAATGACGGGAACCGTCATAGTTCGCTAATTCCCTAACGAGAGTGGTGCGTTTTGAGTTACTTACAGAACCACGTATTTCAGAAACACGTTGTTTTTGAGTGCGTGGTTAGTACGTAACTCAAGACGCTCTCGCGCTCGTCGGCGGAAGGGAGGCTTTATGTGGCGGAGGAACCAAGCGGTACTCGCTCTTGCTGTCTGCGTCGCCGCCCGCGATGGCCTCTCACAAGAGATTCGCGCTATCGCTTTAGATCGCGAGACAAAGCAGCCCGTCACGGACGTTCGCATCTCGCTGCTCAGCCGCAAACGAGAGGAGCTTGACTCCACGCGCACTGCAGTCGACGGCAGTTTCACTCTGCGCGCGAAGGAAGCTGGCAAGTACTTCATCCAGGTTCGTCGCGTGGGATCTCCCGCCGAGGACAGCGACGCGATTTTCCTGGAGAGCGGCCAGACTCGCAACGACACGCTTTATGTGACCCCGGCCCGTCTGTTGCAAGGAGTCGATGTGGTGATAGGGCGCGAGGTTTTTCGGATCTTCGGCGTCACGATTTCGAGCATGTCGCCGCGCTCACTCATCCTTCCCGAAGCGATCGACGAAGTGCGTGCGAAGTCCCGGACTGCTGCAGACATCGTTATGCAAAGGGGACCGCAGTCCTTGCGCGTGCTTGGCCTCGGAACTGGTCACGTGTGCTATCAGCTCTATGGGACGGATCGCCGGGCGGTCGATGCGCCGAGCAGCGAATGTGCGCGAGTTTACTTGAATGGACAGCCGGTGCAGACGAACACTGACATCCCAGCCGACGAGCTGGAGGCGGTGGCAGTGATCTCGCCTCGAGCCGCTTTCGTCACGTTAGGCGTCAACACCGGCGCCGTCATGCTCTGGACGCGAGGGATGCTCAAGACCGCGCGCTAGCGCTGGTCGATCGCGAATTGCCGCGCGACCGTCGCCTGATAGTCGTCGACGGCAGCCGCGACATCCGTTGAGCTCCAACCGAAGCGCGCTGCCAACGCGTTGGCCAAGTGCGTCGCTATTTCAAGGCCGTGGTCACGCAGCTCGAATGCGACGCGCACGCGGCGGATGAGCACATCGGCGAGCGTCATCGCCAGCTCGTTCTCGACGTTGTACAGCGCCTCGCCAACGAGATAGGGTGCGTGCGTCGCCAGATAGCCCTCGGCCGGGCCTTCGGCGTGCACGCGCGCAGTGACAGTTGGCCAGCGCGAGCCATACGCGTGCACCAGACGCTCGGCAAAAGGCTGATCTCCAACTACTCGGCAGACGGCCTCGATCGCGACGCGTAAATCGGCCAGCTCACCGCCCGGCAACGGCACGCGATGCGTCACGGCCCCACGAAACCGCGACTGCAGCCGTTTGACCACACGGTCGACGACTTCTTCGGCCATCGCACGATAGGTCGTGAGCTTCCCGCCAGTCACGACGAGCAGCCGCGGCTCCGCTTCGACAATCGCATGCTCACGCGACGCCGAAGTAAGGGCCCGTGCCACGTTAGGCGACACGGCAGGCGCGACCAGCGGGCGCACGCCTGCCCATGCCGCGACGACATCCTCGTAACCCAGGTTCGCCGCAGGGAAGTAATGATTCAGCGCCCGCAGCAGATACTGCACGTCGGCTCGCGCCGCGCGTGTATCCTCGGGGGAGTGGCGCGCCTGGGTCTCCGTGGTCGTGACAATCGTTAGGTCGTCCGCCGGCAGCACGAAGAAGACGCGGCCATCGACCGGCGCGAGAAGCGTGAGCGCGCCGGCATTGTTCACGTGACGCCGATCCACGGCGATGTGTGCGCCGAGCGATCCGAGCACGCGCGCCCTTGGCGTCTCGCGTCCGATGATCTGTGCGACGTCGTCGCTCCATGGACCGAGCGCAAAGACGACGGTGCACGCACGAACTTCGTGCAGCGTGCCTGTAACGAAGTCGCGCACCTCGACGCGCCATGTTCTCTCGGCGTCGCTGTTCGCGCCGACTCGCTCGACGGTCGCGTGGTTGAGCGTCACGGCTCCCTGCTCGCTCGCGGCGATCACGTTGGCCAGCACCAGCCGAGCGTCGTCAGCCGCCGCGTCGTAATAGCGCGCACCGCCCCGCAAGCGATCGCTGAGGAGGTACGGCTCGTCGCGCAGGACTTCTTCTGGCGCGAGACGCCGATGCGGCGCCACATTGCGAAAGAAGGCCAGCGCGTCGTAGAGCGTCAGGCCGGCTTTCACTTTCCATAGCGGGATGCGCGCGCCGGCATACACCGGCCAGGTGAAGGCGAGAGGCCTAACGAGATGCGGGGCGATGCGCAGCAGCCGTCGCCTTTCGCGGCTTGACTCGAGCACGAGATGCAAATGCCCATGCTCCAGATAGCGCACGCCACCGTGCACCAGACGCGACGATCGGCTGGAAGTCCCATTGCCGAAGTCGCCGCGATCGAAGAGAGCGACTCGCATTCCGCGCAACGCGGCGTCGCGCGCGACGCCGGCCCCGGTGATGCCGCCGCCAACGACGACCAGATCGAATGGCTGTTCTGCGGCGCGCGCCCACGCGGGCGCGCGCCACGGCGCCGGGAACCAGACGCGTGAGCTCTCAGCCCGAGCCGAACTCACGCGCGGATTGGAGCGCTCGTTATGCGGCGAGGCGCAACGACCCCAGGGGGCCATCGCGCTGGATCGTCGAGCAAAGCCGCGCGCTGCCGCGCAGCTCGCTCGTGTGCGATATCCCCGGTGGGATGGGGCGTCACGCCGCTGCGCTGGCGGAGCTGGGACACCGCGTCGTGTTACTCGATTTCGCCGAGCCGGCGGTCAGAAAGGCGGTGAGGAAATCGCGCTCCATCTTCGGAGTCGTCGCAGACATGAGCGCTCTACCGCTGCGCGAGGAGACGTTCGACGTTGTTGTGGTAACGAACTTTCTGGATCGTGATCTCATCCCAGCGTTCATCGGGCTACTCAAGCGAGGTGGCCGATTGTTGTACGAAACGTATACGACTGAGCACGTCATGTTAGTCGCAGCTGGTCTCGCGCGTGGTCCATACAGCGCTTCCTATCTGCTGCAGCCGGGTGAGTTGCGTACGTTGGTGTCGCCGCTCACGATCGTCGAGTATCGCGAGGGAGAAATACTGGATGAAGCGGGGCGAAGGGTGTGCGCGTCGGTACACGCCGTGAGGCCATAGTCCTTAGTCATAGCTTTGGGCGATTGCTATGGCCTATGGCCTATGGCCTATGGCCTAAGGCCCAAGGACTACGGACTATTTTGTAACCATGCTAAACGGCAAACGCGTCGCCATCGTCGCCGGCGTTCGCACTCCCTTCAGCAAATCGGGGACGCTGTATCGACGCATGACTGCTGTCGAGCTGGCGCGCTCCTGCGTCGCCGAGCTCGTCCAGCGCAGCGAGCTGGATACGAGCAGCATCGACGGCGTCGTGTTCGGCACCGTCGTTCCGTCCGTTCTCGCGCCGAACATCGCGCGCGAGGTGTCTCTCCTGCCGCACTTTCCCAAAGGCGTACAAGCATTCAGCGTCAGCCGCGCCTGCGCCTCGGCGAACCAGGCGATCACCGACGCTGCCGATCAGATCGCGTTAGGCCATACCTACGTGATGATCGCCGGCGGTGCGGAGTCGCTCTCGATGGTCCCCATCCTGCACTCGGCGCGCTTCGCCGAAGCGCTGATGGGCGCATCCCGGGCCAAGTCGTTAGGTGGCCGCATCAAGGCGCTCGGGCAGATCCGGCCGCGCGATCTCATTCCCATCACGCCGGCGATCGCTGAACCGTCGACTGGCGAGACGATGGGTGAGTCCGCCGAAAAGATGGCCAAGATCAACGGCATCTCGCGCGAGGAGCAAGACGAGTTCGCGCTGCGCTCGCATCGCCTCGCGGCGGCTGGCACGGCCGACGGTCGCCTAACGGCAGAGATGGCGCCCGTCTGGATTCCTCCCAAGTACGAGACGGCGGCGACTGTCGACAACGGCGTGCGCACTGACACGACGCTGGAACAGCTCAAGGCGCTCAAGCCGGTCTTCGATCGTCGATACGGCAGCGTCACGGCGGGCAACAGCTCGCCGCTCACCGACGGCGCCGCGGCGGTGCTGCTGATGTCCGCTGAGCGCGCCGAGGCGTTAGGCTACGAGCCGCTCGGGTATATCCGTTCATACGCGTACGCGGCGCTGGATCCCGGGGAGCAGCTGCTTCAGGCTCCCGTGTTGGCGGCGCCCGTCGCCTTGCAGCGCGCCGGTTTGGCGCTGCCAGACATCGACCTTGTAGAGATGCACGAGGCGTTCGCGGCGCAGGTGCTCTCCAATCTGCGCGGATTTGAGTCGCCGGAGTGGGCGGCGCGCGCGGGGTTCTCCACGCCAGTCGGGACTGTCGACCGGGCCAGGCTCAATGTCATGGGCGGTTCGATTGCTCTCGGTCACCCCTTCGGGGCGACGGGAGCCCGCATAACGACAACGTTGCTCAACGAGCTGCGTCGCCGCGGCGGGCAATTCGGGTTGATGACAGTATGCGCAGCCGGCGGGATGGGCTTCGCCATGGTTGTCGAAAGGACATAGTGTGCATCGGTAGTCTTTCGTTTGCTTGGACCTTTGACCTCTGACCTTTGACCTCAGCTCTAACGCTCGAGCGTCGCGACGACATCGCGATCATCACCTTCGACCTAGTCGGCGAGCCGATCAACAAGATCACGCGCGGAGTGCGCGTAGAATTCGCCGCGCTGTTCGACGAGCTCGAACGCGATACATCGATCAAGTCTGTCGTCTGGCGCTCGGGAAAGCCGGACAATTTCGTCGCCGGCGCGGACATCGAAGAGTTTCTCGAGTGGCGCACGCCTAACGACGCGATGCGGGCCAGCCGCGAGGGTCACGCGTTGCTCGATCGTCTGGAACGCCTGCGCACTCCGGTCGTCGTCGCGATTCATGGCGCGTGTCTTGGCGGCGGGCTCGAGGCCGCGCTCGCCTGTGCGTACCGCATTGCCAGCGACGACCCCAAGACGGTGCTCGGTCTCCCCGAGGTGCAACTCGGATTGATTCCCGGCGCCGGCGGGACGCAGCGATTGCCGCGCGCCGTCGGTGTGCGCAACGCGCTGGACATGATCCTCACGAGCCGCAATGTGCGCGCGCGCAAAGCCGGGCAGATCGGACTCGTGCACGAAGTTGTGCACCCCGCGATTCTGCTCAACATCGCCACACAGCGGGCGAAAGCGCTGGCGGAAGGCAAGCTCTCGAGAAAACCGAGACCGCGCCAACGCACCGCGACCGACCTCGTTTTGGACGGCAATCCAATCGGGCGCTCGATCGTGCTCAAGCAGGTGCGCGAGAAGACGCTCGCCAAAACGAAAGGCCATTACCCCGCGCCGCTCGCGGCGATCAGCGCGGTGGAAGCGGGCTACTCGTTAGGGCGCGAACGCGGCTACGAGGAGGAGGCGCGGCTCTTCGGTGAGCTCGCGACCGGGGCGGTTGCTCGTGAGCTCATTTTTCTCTTCTTCGCGACAACGTCGCTCAAGAAGGATCCCGGTGTTCCGCCGCCGGCGCCCCCACCGCTGCCCATCGACAAAATCGCGGTGCTCGGCGCCGGTTTCATGGGCTCCGGGATCGCCGCGCTCGCAGTGCAGCACGGGACTGTCGTGCGTCTCAAGGACGCCGATCACGCACGCGTCGGCAAGGGACTCGCGAGCGTGCGCCAGGTGTTGAGCGATCGCCTAACGAAGAAACAGATCACGCGGCAGCAGTTCGACGACTACCTCGCGCTCGCCGGTGGGGCGATCGACTACTCGGGCTTCGGCAACACGGACCTCGTGATCGAGGCTGTCTTTGAGGATCTCGCGGTGAAGCAGCAAGTGTTGCGAGAGTGTGCACAAGTCCTCCCACCGCATGCGATATTCGCGACTAATACGTCTACAATCCCTATCGCAAGCATCGCTGAGGCGTCCGCGCATCCCGAACGCGTCCTGGGGATGCATTTCTTTTCCCCAGTTCATCGTATGCCGCTTTTGGAGATAATCGTGACTCCAATGAGCGAGCCGCAGGTCGTCACGACCGCCGTCAATTATGGCCGTGCGTTAGGCAAGACGGTGATCGTCGTCAACGACGCGCCGGGCTTCTACGTCAATCGTATCCTGTCTCCCTACATCGTCGAGGCTGGCCGCCTGCTCGACTCCGGCGCGCCGATCCAGACGATCGACGAGGCGCTCGTTAGGTTCGGGTTCCCCGTCGGCCCCATCACGCTGCTCGATGAAGTGGGCCTCGACATCGCCGGCAAATCAGGCGCTGTCTTCTACGAGGCCTTTGGCGAGCGCATGGCGCCGGCGCACGCGCTGCGCAAAGTGGTCGAGGCAGGACGACTCGGCCGCAAAGGAAAGAGCGGCTTCTACTCGTACGACGCGGAAGGGAAGAAGGGAGGCGTCGACGACTCCGTGTATCGCCTCTACTCGTCGGGGGTTGTGCGGCCAGACGTGTCTCTGGCCGAGATCGAGTCGCGCTGCGTGCTGGCGATGGTGAACGAGGCCGTGCGCTGCCTCGAGGAGGGGATTATCCGCTCAGCGCGCGACGGGGACGTCGGGGCAGTCTTTGGAATTGGCTTCCCGCCATTTCGCGGCGGGCCGTTTCGTTATATCGATGCCCTCGGAGCGGATAGAGTCGTCAGGGAGCTGGAGGAATTGCATGGTCGGTTCACGCCTCGCTTCGCCCCATCCGAGCTTCTGGTCGCTATGGCGCGTCGGGGAGAGCGGTTTTACACGGGTTCTGGTGCGCCTTCAAGGCCGGTGTAGAGCCGACAACTGTGACCAAGCTCACATTCTTGTAAGTGCCAATCGGTCAAGAAGTTAAGTCCATGCTCCCCCTTCCAACTGATGGTTCCCGCCTCTTTTTTCTAGGTTGATTGGTTGACGGATGGCTGAATTGCAGGGTCTACCTACACAAGGCGACACCGACGCCGTGGTAATCGCGAATGTCCGGGCTGGAGACAGCTCTGCATTCGCAGTCATCGTGGCGCGATACCGGACCCAGTTCAGCCGCTATGCGGTACGAATGCTTGGGAACCGGGAAGATGCGGAAGAAGCACTGCAGGACGCTTTCGTCCGCGCCTTCAGATCGCTCGAGACGTGCGAAGACCCGGCCAAGTTCGGCTCATGGTTCTTCCGCATTCTCGCGAATCGATGTCGAACAGCCGGTGCGAGGCGGGGTCGTAGGGACCGGACATTCGTTCGCGATGAAATCGCGCTCACGGATGCGTCGGAGGAGCACCCGGCAGAGCGGGACGCGTGGCGCGAAGAGATCGAGCGAGCTCTCAAGTTGCTCGACGATGATCAACGCGAGGCGTTCCTTCTCAAACACGTAGAAGAACTCGGGTACGAAGAGATGTCGGAGCTAACTGGCGTCGGCGTCTCAGCACTCAAGATGAGGGTTAAACGGGCGTGCGAACGCCTGCGGTCCATGCTTCAAGAGGTGCAAGGTGTCTGATCACGAGCACGACGCGCTCATCAACGAAATCTCCTCCGAGCTCAAGCGACCCGTTCGCTTGTCGGAGAATTTCGACGCGCGCGTTATGTCCGCGATTCGCACGTCGCACCTGACTGTTGTGCGCGGTGAGCGGGACGCAGCCCGCGGGGCGCCGGGGAGCCGCCGTGTGCTTGTTTCCGCCATCGCCGCCCTCGCTGCAGCCGCGGCCTTTGCGTTTTTCATGATTCGCGGCTCCGACGTATCAACCGATCAAACAATCGTATTAAACGCCCCGCCTCTCACGCCGGTAGTCAATACCGGTGAGGAGCGAGTGGTTCTCCAGGAAGTCACACTGTCAGTCTATTTGCCCAAAGCCAAGAGTGTCGGTGTCATGGCTGCGTTCAACGACTGGGATGCGACGCGCTCTCCCATGAAGCGCCAAGCCGATGGAAACTGGACAATCGCGTTACGGCTTCCGCCCGGCTCGTACGAATATCAGTTCCTGACAAACGGCAATACGCGCATGACCGATCCATTGGCTCCGGCCACTGACAGCGAGTTCGGTGAAGCGAACTCGGTGCTCACGGTCACGCCGCGGCAAGGGATTCAATAATGCTGCGCGTTAGGCACTTCGCCTGGCTCGGCTCGCTCGCGTTCGCCACGAGCGCGCTGGCCCAACAGACGGCCGACGAGCGCCTCGCCGGTCGCCTGGGCGGCGACACGCGCGACCAGGTCGTGGCGCTCGTCGATTCGCTCAAGCGCGAAGGACTGCCCACTGAGCCCATCGTCGATCGCGCGCTCGAAGGCGCGAGCAAACGGGCGGACGGAGCGCTGATCGTTCGCGTGGTCCGCAGCTTCGCCTCGCACTTGAGGGTCGCGCGTCAGGTGCTCGGAGCCGGAACGAGCGATCGTGAGATCATCGCCGGCGCGAACGCGCTCAAAGCGGGGATCAAGACCGAAGAGCTCGTCCGAATCCGCGCTGCGCGAGAAGGCCAGCGATATGCTGTCGCTTTCGACGTGCTGACCGGTCTCAAGAATCGCAACGTGCCGAACGACACGGCTGTTCGAGTCATCGGCTCGCTCGTCAAGCTAGCGGCGACTGACCAGCAGTACGTGACGCTGCTCGACCAGGTGGAGCGTGCGATTGCGGCTGGGACGCAGCCCGCACTAGCTGCATCGGAGCAGGGCGTCACCATCGAGCGTGCGGTAGTGGCCGGCGCGGCCAATAGCGGGGCTCTGGGAGCGCCATTACCTTCCGCCCGCGGCGCGCTGCGGGATCCATCGGCCTCGGGAACTGCTACAGGAGCGGCGGCAGGTATCCAGCCTGAAGGTCAGGGCGCACCCGCGCCGCGAGGAAAGTCTCAGCGACCCCGCAAACCCTAACGCCGTATTCGGTTAATTCGCGTGCGCGGCGGGGCGGTTGCCCTCGCCGCGTTTGTTTTTTCCCTGGCTGCAGCGACTGCGCGTGGCCAGCCCACTCGCACTCGCGACGTGGGCTTTGCGGTTGTTCGCTACGATAAGAACGTCTCCCAGCGCACTGGGGCTGACCGAGCGCTCGGCGCCATCACGCTGAACGAAGCGCTGTTCTCGCAGACAGCGCGCACCCTCTCGTACGCGAACGGGCTTTTGTCGATGTTCGACGACGGACGCTTCAGCTTGCAGGGGACGCTCGCCGGCGCGCGCTACTCCGCGCCGATCACGGCTCCAACTCTCGTCAACCGCGCCTTCAACGACTATCAGGGCGACTTCACGCTTTCAGCGGCGACGACTGCGCAGGACGGCTTCATGCCGTCGCTGCACCTAGTGCTGGATGGTGGCGTCACACTGGCGTCACAGCGGCGGGCGCTCCGGACCGCGATCGGCATGGCGCGGACGTTCGACGGCAGTCGCTGGCGCACAACCGTTCTTGGAAGCTCGCGCTTCTGGATGGAACACGGGCGTACGCGTTATGCATTGAATGCAACCCCCGTGCAGCTGCAGGGCGGCGACATCCTCAGTGATTTCGAGGGAACGTGGTCGTGGGAGGGAAGGGGTGGCCGCTACGAACTGATCGGCGGATTGCGTACGGGCGAGGGAATAATCGGGAAGAGCACCTGGGGAGGTTTCTCCGCGAGCTGGCCGGTTTTCTCCGGCGCCTACCTCGCGGTCAGCGTAGGGAGTTATCCGGTTGATCTGCTGCAGAGTCTTCCGGGTGGGCGTTACGCCGCGCTTTCCGTCCGCGTGCCGCCGAAGGGGTTTTCACAGAGATCGCGCGCGCTGCCCCGCATCCCGGTCGTCCCGCCACCGCTGATACATCCCGAACTCCCTACGCAGTATCCGATCGCGGTCGTCGTCGGTGAGCCCTACGATTCTCTGTATCTGAGGGAGGTCCGCGTCTGGGCGCCAGGAAATCCCGTCGTCGAGCTGCTGGCCGACTTCACGGACTGGGTCGCTGTCCCTCTCGTTAGGCAGTCCGGCGGCGACTGGCTCGGCTACTATCGCGTCCCACCGGGTGCGCGGCGGGTCAACTTGCGGTTGAACGGGCGCGAGGTTGTCGTGCCGATGAACCTCTCTGAGATCGATGATGAGTTTTCGGGGCGGGTCGGAGTTCTGATAGTGAAATAGGGGGATAGGGGGATAGGGGATACGGTCTCGGGCGACGTTAGGTGAACTCGCAACTTCTATCCCCTATCCCCTATCCCCTATCCCCTAGATTCTAGCCATGGCCCTCTTCCTCCAACCCGATCACTCGAAAGGCGATGCCAACACTATCGGCGGCTACATGGCCGTGCACGGTCGGCCGGCGGCGTTCGAAGGATCGGATGGGATGTCATACAGCGTCGCGATCGAGAGTCAGGCGACTGGTGACGCAACTCGGCCGTGGGGCGCGTACTTCCTGTTCATGCGATGGCGGCGCATCGGACCTCAAGGAGTCGAGGGTCACCTGGAGAGCGATTTTCTGACGTACGCGAACTCGGCGGGGGAAGCGAAGCAGGCGTTAGGCAGCCTGCCGCTTATCGCCGTGCGCGCCGAACTGGAGCGCCTCATCGCCGAGCGAGCAGCGTCGGAACCCCCAGCGCGAAAGTGGTGGGACGCGATGCGGGACGAGTAATGGCGCTGCGCGGAGTCGTGCTTTCGGGTACGGGCGGCAAGTGGCGAGTGCACACCGAAAATGGGGAGATCGTCCCCGCGGTTTTGCGCGGACGTCTCAAGCTCGCCGGACGCGCGGTGAAGCTCGCCGTGGGGGACGCTGTCATGCTGCTCGCACCGCGGGCCGGTGAAAGCGATGGTGCCTACACGATGGAAGAGATCTTGCCACGCCGCTCCACGCTTTCGCGCCGAAATCCGGAGACTGGTTTCGGCGAGCGCATCATCGCCAGCAACGTCGATCAGGTGCTTGTGGTGCTCGCTGCCGCGCGGCCCGAGCCTAACGAGCGCATGCTGGACCGCTTTCTCGCCATCGCCGAGGGGAGTGAGCTGGCGGCGCGCGTGGTGATCAACAAAATGGACCTCGTCGACGACACTGCGACGCGCGAACGCTTCGCGCTGTACGAGCGGCT
>CBQVAZ010000020.1:0-16912 GCA_967720205.1 uncultured Gemmatimonadaceae bacterium
AAGTTCCCCGGCGACGACACGCCCGTCATCCGCGGCTCGGCGTCGAAAGCGATCGAAGGCAGCGCCGAGTGGGTTTCGAAGATCGAAGAGCTGTACGACGCACTCGACAGCTTCATTCCGGAGCCTGTCCGCGAAATCGACAAGCCGTTCCTGATGCCCGTCGAAGACGTCTTCTCGATCACGGGTCGCGGCACCGTCGCTACGGGTCGTATCGATCGCGGCAAGATCAAGACTGGCGATGAACTCTCGCTCGTCGGTTTCGGCTCAGACAAGAAGTCGGTCGTCACCGGCGTCGAGATGTTCCGCAAGATTCTCGACGATGGTCAGGCGGGCGACAACGTCGGTCTGCTCCTGCGCGGCGTCGACAAGAAGGAGATCGAGCGTGGCATGGTGCTCGCCAAGCCCGGCTCGATCACGCCGCACACGAAGTTCAACGCCGAGGTCTACGTCCTAACGAAGGAAGAGGGCGGACGGCATACGCCGTTCTTCAAGGGTTATCGCCCGCAGTTCTACTTCCGCACGACAGACGTGACGGGGACTATCGAGTTGCCCGCTGGAACGGAGATGGTGATGCCGGGCGACAACATCCAGATGGGGATCGAGCTCATCACGCCGATCGCGATGGACGAGCAGCTTCGCTTCGCGATTCGTGAGGGTGGTCGCACGGTTGGTGCTGGTGTGGTGACCAAGGTGATTGCCTAACGAATAATTCAGAGGTGCTGAGGTCAGAGGTCAGAGCAAACGTCTCTGGCTCGCTTTGACCTTTGACCTTTGACCTCGAGTTTATGCCTGGCAGAATCCGAATTCGATTGAAGGCGTTCGACCACGCGGTTGTCGATCAGGCAGCCGCCGACATCGTCCGCACGGCGGAGAAGACGGGCGCGCAAGTCGCCGGTCCTATCCCGCTCCCGACGAAGACGCAGCGCTGGACTGTTTTGCGCTCGCCGCACGTGGACAAGAAGTCGCGCGAGCAGTTCGAGCTCAAAACGCACAAGCGCGTGATCGACATTCTCGATTCGCGCGCGCAAACGGTGGATGCGTTGACGAAGCTGGATTTGCCGGCGGGTGTGGATGTGGAGATTGGAGTTGAATAGCTCAGCCCTCTGACCTTTCGGTTCAATGTTAGGCATAATCGGCAAGAAACTGGGAATGACGCAGATCTTCACGGACCAGGGACAGATCCCTGTGACCGTGGTCGAGGCGCAGCCTAACCCAGTCACCAAAGTTCTCGAGCAGAGCGTGATGGGCTACGCGGCGGTGGAGCTGGGCCACGGGAGCCAGCGATTGGCGCGCGAGTCAAAGAAGAAGGAGCGCACGCCGCGCGGCCGCCGCGCGAACGGCGCCGAGGTCGGTCATGCGAAGAAGGCCGGTCTCGACTACGCGCCTAACGTGTTGCGCTCGTTCCGTCTGGACGACTATCCCACCGTCAAAGGCGGGAAGAAGAGCGAGTCGCCCGAGCTCAAGATCGGCGATACGGTGAACGTGGGCATCTTTGCCGTTGGCGAAGAAGTGAAGGTCACGGGGACGAGCAAGGGGCGCGGCTTCCAGGGCGTCGTCAAGCGCTACGGCATCGGCGGCGGTCCCAACACGCACGGCAACACGAAGCACCGACGACCGGGGTCAGTCGGCCCGGGAACGGATCCCTCGCGCGTCATCAAAGGGAAGAAGATGCCAGGGCACCACGGCGCCAGGCGCCACACGCAGGTGAACCTCCGCGTCGAAAAGGTCGACGTGGAGCGGCATTTGATCTATCTCCGCGGCGCTGTCGCGGGCCCCAAGAACGGGCTCGTGCTCGTCCGCAAGCAGGCCTAACGAATGCCCGACACGACGACGCCAACCGCCGCAGCATATTCCGCGTTAGGTACTCCGCGGGACAAGCTGCCGCTGCCGGCCGATCCGTTCGACGGCGTGGTGCACATGCCGGCGATGCACCGTGCTGTCAAAGCGTACCTCACGAATCAGCGCCAGGGGAACGCGGCGACCAAGACGCGCGGTTTCGTGACCGGCGGCAATCAGAAGCCATGGCGCCAGAAGGGAACGGGACGCGCGCGCCAGGGCTCCATCCGCGCGCCGAACTGGCCCGGCGGCGGCACGGTCTTCGGCCCGATTCCGAAAGAGTACGACGAAAAGATCCCGCGGCAGCTCAAGACGCTCGCGCGCAAGAGCGCCTTCAACGCACGCGCGGCTGAATCGGCGATCTACGTGATCGACCAGTTCGCGTACGACGCGCCCAAGACGGCGCGCATGCGCAACTTGTTAGGCCGACTCGGCGTGGACGATCAAAAGGTCCTCGTTCTCACGGACGGCAGCAAGCCGAACGTGTTCCTGAGCGGCCGCAACCTGCCGAACGTGCGGGTGATGCCGTACCGCGACGCGGCCACGTACCACATCCTCTGGTCCGACGTCGTGCTCATCGAGTCCGCCGCGTTAGGCTCGCCGCTGACGCCGCTCGCCGAGAAGGAAGAGTCGCTGGCGCCGATGCCGCAGAAGGCCAAGGCCGCGGCCAAGCCAGCGAAAGCGGCGAAGGCTTCCCCTCGCCCCCCAGCCGCCAAAAAGTCGTCCGCAAAGTCTGGGGCCAAGAAGTCCACTGCAAAGACTGCGAAACCGGCATCAAAGAAAGCCGCGGCCAAGAAGGCTTCCGCCGCCAAGAAATCGACGGCCGCCAAGCGCGGCAAGAAGAAGGGAGGCTAAGCCATGGCGACGCTGCATCGCACGGTGGTGCGTCCCATCGTCACGGAAAAGACGTCCGCCGCCTACCAGGCGAAGGGCGAGTACTCGTTCGAAGTCGCACCTAACGCGAACAAGCAGTCCATCCGCGAAGCGATCGAGCGCCTCTTCGGCGTCAAGGTCACCGGCGTCTGGACGATGAACGTACGCGGCAAGCCGCGTCGCGTCGGCCAGAGCATCGGCAACCGACCAAACTGGAAAAAGGCGATCGTGACGCTCCGCGAGGGCGACAAGATCGACGTCTTCGAGGGTTAAGCATGCCGACTCGCCAATTCAAACCGGTTACACCAGGAACTCGCTTCCGCAGCGTTTCGGACTTCAGCGAGCTCACTCGCAGCAAGCCGGAGAAGTCGCTGACAGAGCCGCTGCACAAGACGGGCGGCCGTGACAATCACGGCCACATCAGCATGCGTCGGCGCGGGGGCGGCCATAAGCGCCGCTACCGCATCATCGACTTCAAGCGCGACAAGTTCGCCATGGTCGCAACCGTTAGGCACATCGAGTACGATCCCAACCGCTCCTCGCGCATCGCGCTCGTGGAGTACGCTGACGGCGAGAAGCGCTACATCCTGCAGTGCAAAGGCATGACGGTCGGCGACAAGATCGTCTCAGGGCCGGGCTCTGACGTGCGCACGGGGAACGCCCTGCCGCTCAAGGAAATCCCGTTAGGCACCATGGTGCACAACGTGGAATTGATTCCTGGCAAGGGCGCCCAGATGGCGCGCGCCGCCGGCACGAGCGCCGAAGTCGTCGCGCGCGAAGGCGATTACGTCACGCTGCGAATGGGCTCGACCGAAATGCGTCGCGTCCACGGCCGCTGCATCGCCACGATCGGCGAAGTCGGCAATGCGGAGCACGAGCTGGCGTCGTGGGGCAAGGCTGGGAAGACGCGCTGGAAGGGTCGTCGCCCCAAAGTCCGCGGTGAAGTGATGAATCCCGTCGATCACCCGCACGGTGGACGCACACGCGGTGGTCGCAACGTCGTGAGCCCGTGGGGCAAGCCCGAGGGCATCAAGACGCGCAACCTCAAGAAGCCATCGCAGAAGCACATCGTTCGCGGTCGTCGGCGTGGGAAGGCAACTGTCTCTGGATTCTAGGTCAAAGGTCTAAGGTCAAAGGTCAACGGCTATGGGTCGCAGCGTAAGAAAAGGTCCCTTCGTTCAAGAGCGATTGCTCGATCGCGTGCAGGTGATGAACTCGCGCAATGAAAAGCGCGTCGTCAAAACCTGGTCGCGCGCGAGCACGATCGTTCCTGACTTCGTCGGCCACACATTCGCCGTGCATAACGGGAACAAGTTCATCCCGGTGTACGTGACGGAAAACATGGTGGGCCACCGCTTCGGCGAGTTCGCGCCGACGCGTCTCTTCCGCGGACACACGGCCGTGAAGGCGGCGGCTGCGGCCGCGTCTGCCGGCCCGCCCGCTGGTGGACCGGAGCGCAAGACGCCGTCTGCTGGTGCGCCTGCCGCGCCTGCGGCTCCAGCGCCGGCCGCGCCGAGCGGCGGCAGAGGAGCGAGATAAGCCATGGCTACCGAGTCCCGAGCCCTGCAGCGCTCGACGCGCCAGTCGCCTTTCAAGATGCGACTCGTGATCGATCAGATCCGTGGCAAGGACGTGAACGACGCCCTAACGCTGCTGCAGTTCTCCAAGAAGCACGCGGCGCGTGAGATCGCGAAGGTGCTCAAGTCCGCCGTCGCGAATGTGGAATATCAAGCGCGTCAGTCCGACGAGTCCGTCGACGTCGATCAGCTGTACGTCAAGCACGCGATCGTCAATGAAGGGCGTAAGCTCAAGCGCTGGATGCCCGCGGCGCAAGGTCGCGCCACGCCGATTCACAAGCGCACGAGCCACGTGGAGATCATCGTAGCAGTCAAGGAAGGTCGCTAATGGGGCAGAAAACAAATCCGATCGGTTTCCGGTTAGGCATCACCAAGAACTGGCGCTCGCGCTGGTTCGCGCGAGCTTCAGCGTATCCGGCGCTCATCAAGGAGGATGCGCTCCTTCGGAAGTATCTCAAAGCGCGTCTGGGTCATGCCGCGATCGCGGACATCACGATCGAGCGCAAACCGGGGAAGGTCGTCCTAACGATTCACACGGGGCGTCCCGGCGTCGTGATCGGCAAGAAGGGCGCTGAAGTCGACAAGCTGCGCGACGAGCTGGCTCAAGTCAGCGGCAAGGAAGTCGGCATCAACGTCGAAGAGATCAAGCGTCCCGAGCTCGAAGCCCAGCTGGTGGCCGACAACGTCGCCGCGCAGCTGGCGCAGCGCATCTCCTTCCGCCGCGCGATGAAGCGCGCGGTGCAGAGCGCGATGCGCATGGGGGCTCAGGGGATCAAGATCAAGTGCGGCGGACGGTTAGGCGGCGCTGAAATCGCGCGCGTCGAAGGCTACCACGAAGGACGCGTGCCGCTGCACACGCTGCGCGCTGACATCGATTACGCGACGTCGACTGCGAAGACGACGTTCGGTACGATCGGAGTGAAGGTGTGGATCTTCAAGGGAGAAGTGGTGGAGGATCGTCGCGGGAAAACTTATTCGACCGGAAGCTAGGTCAGAGGCCAGAGGTCAGAGGTCAGAGAAAAACGCTCTGGCTCGCTCTGACCTCCGACCTGTGACCTCTGACCTAACGATACGATGCTTAGTCCAAAACGCGTAAAGTTCCGAAAAATGTTCAAAGGCCGAACGAAGGGTCACGCCACGCGTGGCGCCGAGATTTCGTTCGGACACTATGGACTGCAGGCCGTCGAGCCGGGTTGGGTGACGAACCGCCAGATCGAAGCGGCGCGTGTCGCCCTAACGCGGCACATCAAACGCGGCGGCAAGGTCTGGATCCGGCTCTTCCCCGACAAGCCCATCACCAAGAAGCCCGCGGAAACGCGCATGGGCAAAGGCAAGGGCTCGCCGGAAGGTTGGGTCTGCGTCGTGAAGCCGGGACGCGTCATGTTCGAGCTCGAAGGCGTGACGCCCGAAATCGCGCACAAGGCGATGGCGCTCGCGTCCGCGAAGCTCGGCGTCAAGTCCAAGTTCATCGAGCGACAGGGGGCAGCGACCCATGCGGGCTGACGAGATCCGGGAGATGGCGCCGGCGGACATCCGCACGCGCATCGCCGAGCTGGAAGAAGAGCGCTTCCGCCTAACGTTTCGTAGCGCCACGGAGCCCCTCGAGGATCCGCTGCAGCTGCGGACGCTGCGCAAGGATATCGCGCGACTGAAGACAGTGTTGCGAGAACTGCAAATTGCGGCGCCGGCTAAGGCCGCGAAGGGCTAGCGAGGAGAGCGAGCAGTCATGGCCGAACCGATGAAGACCGGCGAACCGCGTCGCTACGCGCGCAAAATGCGCGTCGGCACCGTGGTGAGCGACAAGATGCAGAAGACCGTCGTGGTGGCGATCGAACGCCGCTTCGCGCACCCTGTCTACGGCAAGATGGTCCAACGCACGAGCAAGGTGAAAGCGCACGACGAACAGAACTCGGCGAAAGCCGGCGACACCGTGCGCATCATGGAGACGCGCCCGCTGTCGAAAGACAAGCGCTGGCGCGTCGTCGAGATCGTCCAACGCGCACGGCTCGGAGAGTAAGACCATGATCCAGCAGGAATCGATGGTCAGAGTCGCCGACAACTCGGGCGCCAAGCGCGCCCAGGTGATCCGTGTGTTAGGCGGATCGCGGCGGCGCTACGCCGGCATCGGCGACAAGGTAGTCATCGCGGTCAAGGACGCGCTGCCTAACGGCACGGTGAAGAAGTCCGAGGTCGCCACCGCGGTCGTCGTGCGCACCGTCAAGGAGACGCGGCGCCGCGACGGCAGCTACATCAAGTTCGACGAGAACGCGGTTGTCATCATCAACGAGCAGGGCGAGCCGCGCGCCACGCGCATCTTCGGCCCGGTCGCGCGCGAGCTGCGCGACAAGCGCTACATGAAGATCGTGTCGCTCGCGCCGGAGGTTTTGTAGCGTGCGCATTCTCAAGTATCGCAAGACCGCTCATAAACGCCTCAGCGTAGCGCGTCACGCGCGCAACGCCGAGCGCGTCAAGCTGCGCATCACCAAGGGCGACACCGTCCGCGTCATGCGCGGCGACGACAAGGGCCGCGAGGGAAAGGTGATCCGCGTCTATCCAAAGACCGGCCGCCTGACGATCGACGGCGTCAACATCGTGAAGAAACATCGCAAAGCGCGGCGCGCCGAGGAGCAGAGTCAGATCCTCAGCCAGCCGGCGCCGATCCACCACTCGAACGTCATGCTGATCGATCCCAAGTCGGGTGAGCCCACGCGCATCCACATGCGCATCGACACCGACGGCACCAAGGAACGCATGGCCGCCAAGAGCGGCGACGCGATTCCGCGAGCGAAATAGAGGTCGCGTTAGGCTATGGCTGAAGAAAAGAAGGCCGGCGCAGCGCCGGCAAAAGGCGGCGGCAAGCCGCAAAGCGGTGGAAGCAAGAGTGGTCGCAAGGACGGCGACCGCAAGTCGATGCTTCCCAAAGGCGTGCACGCGGGGAAGGAGCTTCCGGTTCCGCCGCCGCGTCTGCACATCGTGTACAACGAGAAGGTTCGCGGCGTGCTGATGGAGAAGCTCGGTCTAGCGAACAAGCATCAGGTCCCGGCGCTCCAGAAGATCGTGCTCAACGTCGGACTCGGCGAAGCCATCAAGCAGCCGAAGATGCTCGACTCGGTGGTCGAGGAGCTGTCGATAATCACGGGGCAGCGCCCGGTGCGCAAAAAGGCCAAGAAGTCGATCGCCGGCTTCGGCCTGCGTCAGGGGCAGGAGATCGGCGCCTCGGTGACGCTGCGCGGCGCGCGGATGTGGGAGTTCCTGGACCGCTTCATCAACGCCGCCATGCCGCGCATTCGCGACTTCCGCGGTCTGTCCACGCGCTCGTTCGACGGCCGCGGCAATTATTCGTTAGGCGTCAAGGAACAGATGATCTTCCCGGAGATCAACTACGACATGATCGACCAGATCCACGGGATGGACGTCACGTTCGTCACGTCGGCCGAGCGGGATGATCATGCGCTGGCATTGCTCAAGGAACTTGGATTTCCGTTCCGAGTCGACGAGAAGAAGAACTAGGTCAAAGGTCAAGCAACCCCATGGCAAAGACTTCCAAGAAAGTAAAAAACGAGCAGCGCGCCGTGTTGGTGAAGCGTTATGCGGCCAAGCGGAAGACGCTGCGCGACAAGATCCGCAACCCCAAGACGAGCGGCGAGGCGCGCGCCAAAGCGTACGCGCAGTTGCGCGATCTGCCGCGCAATTCGGCGGCGATCCGCTTGCGCAACCGCTGCGCGATGACGGGCCGCTCGCGCGGATTCGTGCGCGCATTCGGTCTGTCACGCATGGCCATGCGTGATATGGCGTTGAATGGGCTACTGCCGGGCGTTCGCAAAGCGAGCTGGTAGGAACTGCAAGTCAAAGTCGAAGGTCAAAGTTCAAAGCAATCCTACAGGTCCGGATACGGATACCATAGGAAAGAGGAAACGAGATGAGTCTCAACGATCCAATTGCAGACATGCTGACCCGCATACGCAACGCGTGCTTATCCAAGCATCGCCGCGTCGACATGCCGGCGTCCAAAATGAAAGCGGAAATCGCGCGCATCCTGCGCGACAACAATTACATCCAGGATTTCCGCTTGCTCGACCTGGAGAACGGACAACGCGTCCTGCGCGTGATCCTGCGTTATGCAGCAGGCGGGCAGAGCGTGATCCGCGACCTCAAGCGCGTTTCGTCTCCCGGCCTCCGCAAATACGTCGGCGCCCGCGAGATCCCGCGCGTGCGCAACGGACTCGGCATGGCCATCCTGAGCACGTCGCAAGGGATCATGTCCGATTCGCAGGCGCGGCGTTCACACACAGGCGGCGAGCTGCTCGCCCTGGTCTGGTAGGACACAACCATGTCGAGAATCGGCAAGCAACCGGTCACCGTGCCTAACGGTGTGACAGTGAAAGTCGACGGCCAATTGATCTCTGTGAAGGGACCGAAGGGCGAGCTCGCGCGCACGATCCATCGTGATATGAAGCTCAAGCACGAGGAGAACGTGGTGACCGTCGAGCGTCCCAGCGACGAAGACCACCACAAGGCCCTGCACGGCCTCACGCGCACGCTCATCGCGAACATGATGGAGGGCGTGACGAAGGGATATCAAAAGACGCTGGAGATCACCGGTGTCGGCTATAAGGCTGAAGTCAGGCCGTACGGCCTGCAGCTCTCGTTAGGTTACTCCCACGTGATCGAAGTGCGTGCGCCCGCGGGGATCAAGCTCTCGGCGCCGCAGCCGACGCAGATCGTCGTCGATGGTGCCGATAAAGAAGTCGTCGGCCGTCTCGCCGCCGAGATCCGTTCGAAGCGCAAGCCGGAGCCGTACAAGGGGAAGGGAATCAAGTACGCCGGTGAAATCATCCGCCGCAAAGCAGGCAAGGCGGGAGGTAAGTAAATGCCAAAGATCGCAATCCCGCGGAACAACGTTGATCGGCGAAAGCGCCGGCACCTGCGCGTGCGCAAGCGCGTGAACGGCACGCCGCAGCGCCTCCGACTCGTCATCTTCCGCTCGCTCAAGCACATCTACGCGCAGCTCGTCGACGATGTCAGCAACCGCACGGTCGCTGCAGTCACCGACAAGGACCTAACGGGAAAGAAGGCGGAGCGCGCCACCGCAGTCGGCAAGCGCATCGCCGAGAAAGCAAAATCGGCCGGCGTCTCGAAGGTCGTCTTCGATCGCGCGGGCTATCGATACCACGGGCGCGTGAAAGCGCTCGCAGATGGCGCCCGCGAGGGTGGCCTGGAGTTTTGATAATGTCAGACGAAACACAGAGTGCTCCTGAATCACCAAGCGCTCCCCCTCCCGCTCCAGTAAGTAGACCTCCGCGCGCGCGCGCCGGTGGTGGCGGCGGCCGCGGTGGACCGGGAGGCGGTCGTGGTGGTCAAGGTCGTGGTGGCGGTCAGGGACGCGGCGGCGGTGGCGGTCAGGGCGGTGGTGGACGCGGCCGTGGCGGACCAGGAGGCGGCGGTGGCCAGGGTGGACGCGACGCGAAGCGCGGCGATCGAGGCGGCGATCAAAAGTCGTCAGATGGCGGTTCCGAGCTGATCGAGAACGTCGTCGCGATCAACCGCGTCGCCAAAGTCGTGAAGGGTGGTCGTCGCTTTTCGTTCAACGCGCTCGTCGCCGTCGGTGACGGCCAGGGTCGCGTCGGCTTTGCCACTGGAAAGGCGAACGAAGTCTCAGAAGCTGTGCGCAAGGCGGTTGAAGCTGCGCGACGCCACCTGGTCTCCGTTCCGATGACCGGCTCGACGATCCCGCACGAAGTCGTCGGGCGTCATGGTGCTGGCTCCGTACTGATGAAGCCGGCGGCGCCTGGTGCGGGTGTAATTGCAGGCGGCGCGGTGCGCGCCGTGCTCGAGTGCGCCGGCATCAGCGACATTCTCACGAAGAGCCTGGGCTCCACGAACCCGCACAACATGGTGCGTGCGGCGTTCGACGGGCTCAAGCAACTGACAACTGTCGATCAAATCGCGCATGAGCGCGGGATCGAGGTTGCACATATTCCATATCGTTCGCGGGCGAAGGGTAAGGTCGCAGAGGTAGTCCATGGCTAGAACGTTTGTCTGGCACCGCACGCGCGGTCCCAAGCGCACCGCGAAGGAAGCGGCGCCTGGGGACGGCAAGTTGCGCATCAAGCAGGTGCGCAGCGCCATCGGGCACAGCTGGCGTTTCCGCCAGACGCTCGCGGCGCTGGGCCTGCGGCATCACCAAGCCGAAATCGTTAGGCAGGACTCGCCCTCGCTGCGCGGACAGATCCGAAAAGTGCGTCATCTCGTCGAAGTGACGCCGGTGAAGGAGTAGCATGTGACTACAACGAAGAAGATCGGCCTGCACAACCTGAGCCCCGCGCCAAAGTCGCATCGCGCGACGAAGCGACTCGGCCGCGGACCAGGGTCAGGGCAGGGGAAGACGGCTGGAAAAGGCCACAAGGGAGCCATGGCGCGAGCAGGCCACGGCGGCCCCGGCGGCGGCAAGCCGCATTTCGAGGGCGGCCAGATGCCGCTGACCCGCCGGCTGCCCAAGCGCGGCTTCACCAACGCCTTCCGTGAGGAGCCTCAGCTTGTTAGGCTGGATGCGTTGGATGGTCTCACCGAAATCACGCGAGAGACGCTCGTCGAAAAGGGCCTGGTGCACGCGCGCAAAGGTCCGGCGAAGCTCTTGGCCAACGGTGAGATCGCGCACGCCGTCCAAGTGCGCGGAGTGAAAGTCAGCGCAGCGGCGCGCGAAAAGATCGTCGCGGCCGGAGGCCGCATCGAGGAGTAAGGAAATGGCGCAGACCAATCCCGCGGCGGCGCTGCAGAACATCTATCGGACGCCCGAGCTGTGGCAGAAGATCAAGTTCACAGTCCTCTGCCTGCTCATGTACCGGTTAGGCAGCTACGTCACGGCGCCCGGCGTCGATGTCGTCGCGCTGACGGACTTCTTCAATAACCAGGGGCAAGGCGGCCTACTCGGCCTCTACAACCTGTACGTCGGCGGATCGCTGTCGCGCGCGACTGTGTTCGCGCTCGGCATCATGCCGTACATCTCGGCGTCCATCTTCCTGCAGATCGCCGGTGCTGTCATCCCCACGATCGAAAAGATGCAGAAGGACGAAGAGGGACGGAAAAAGATCAATCAGTGGACGCGCTACATGACGGTGGCGCTGGCGATCGTGCAGGGATGGGGCTTCGCGCTGTTTACGGAGTCGCTCCCGGGAGCGGTCCTCGTTCCGGGCCTCGCCTTCAAGATCCAGACGACCCTCTTCCTCACGACCGGCGCAGTGTTCGTCATGTGGTTAGGCGAACAGATCACCGAGCGCGGTCTCGGGAACGGCGCGTCGCTCATCATCTTCTTCTCCATCGTCGAGAGCTTCTGGCCGGCGATCTTCCGCACCTTCTCGTTCGTTTCCACGGGCGCCGTCGGGCCGTTCTCGATGCTGGTGCTGATGCTCGTCATGCTCGGCGTCGTTGCTGGAGTCGTTGCGATCACGCTCGCCGCACGGCGGGTATTGATGCAGATACCGCAGAGAACTGTCGCGCGTGGGCGAATGCGCGAATCGGCGCGCAACTTCATTCCGCTGCGACTCATCACGGCGGGCGTCATGCCGATCATCTTCGCCCAGTCGGTGATTGTCGTTCCTGGCGCGTTGGCGCAGTTCAGCGGCAATCCGCGGTTGCAGCAGATGGCTGATTACTTCCAGCCTGGCACGTGGCTCTACTACCTGCTCAACGCGGTCCTGATTCTCTTTTTCACTTACTTCTACACGTCGATCATTTTCAACCCGATCGATCTGGCCGAGAACCTCAAGAAGCAGGGCGCGTTCATTCCTGGTGTGAAGCCCGGCGCGAAGACAGCCGAGTACATCGATCACGTCGTCTCGCGCATCACGTTCCCCGGCGCGCTCTTCCTCACGGCGATCGCGATCTTGCCGCAGATCATCAGCCAGCTGATCAACGTTCCATTCCAGTTCGGCGGCACGTCTCTACTCATCGTCGTGGGCGTGGCGCTGGATACGCTGGCGCAGATGCAGCAGCACCTCTTGCTGCGCAAATACGACGGCTTCATGAAGCGCGGGCGCGTGCGCTTCCGCGGCCGAGCCCAGACGGGCGGCGTCTGACGCTCGTTAGGCGCGTCCGCGGCACCTCCAGCATGCGCACGTCACGATGATCGTCGTGCTCCTCGGGCCACCGGGCGCGGGGAAAGGAACGCAGGGCGAGCGGCTCGCGACCTGCCTCGGCGTTCCCAAGCTGGCGACGGGCGATGTCTTACGCGACGCCGTCAAGCGCGGCACTCCGCTTGGGCTGGCCGCCAAGGCGGCCATGGACCGCGGCGATCTCGTCCCTGACGACGTCATCCTCGGCATCATGAAGGACGCGTTAGGCATGCCCGACAAGGGACGCGGCGTCGTATTGGACGGCGTCGTGCGCACCGTGCCGCAGGCCGAAGGGCTGGCGCGCGTGCTCCGCGAGCTGGGGCGTAAGCTCGACGCCGTACTCGTCTTCGACATCGATTCCGAAGAGCTGGTGTCACGACTCAGCGCGCGTACTGTTTGCTCCAACTGCCAGACGCCGCACACAGGGCGCGAGCCGGGCTCCAAATGCGACAAGTGCGGCGGAACGCTCGTTAGGCGCAAGGACGACGAGCCGGAGGCCATTCGCAACAGGCTCGCTGTCTACGAGCGGCAGACAGCCCCGGTCGTCGCCTGGTACGGCGCGCAGAACGGCGCCGTGCGGCGGATCGATGCCTTGGGATCGATGGACGACGTCTTCGCCCGCGTCGCCGGCGCGCTCGACGTGACGTGTGATCCAGCTTAAGTCGGACCGCGAAATCGACACAATGGCGGCTGGCGGCCGGATTCTCGCCGGCGCTTTGCAGGCCATGGCGCGTAGTGTGCGCCCAGGTGTGACGACGACGGACCTGGACGAAATCGCGAACGAGTACCTCGTAGCGTATCCTGGAGCCGAGGCGGCGTTCAAGGGGCTGTACGGATTCCCGAAGAGCGCGTGCATCTCCGTGAACCAGGAGATCGTGCACGGAATTCCCTCACCCAAGAGAACGCTGCACGAGGGCGATATCGTCTCGCTCGACTTCGGTGTGAAGTACCTCGGCTTCTTTACCGACGCGGCGATAACAGTCGGAGTCGGAACGATCGATGCAGAGTCCCAACGCCTGATCCAGGTGACAAAGACAGCTTTGCAAGCTGGGATTGACGCAGCCCAGCCGGGGAACCACGTGGGCGACATCGGGGCGGCGATCCAGGCCGTTGTGCAGGAGGCCGGTTACACGACGGCGGACGATCTCGTCGGACACTACGTCGGATACGCCCCGCACGGCGAGCCGCAGGTGCCCAACGTCGGCAAGGCGAAGCGCGGGCAGAAGCTGGTTCCCGGCCTAACGATTGCGATCGAGCCCATGGTGAACGAGGGAACCTCGAGGACTAAGACTTTGAAGGATCGTTGGACGATTGTGACGGCGGACGGCAGGCGGTCCGCGCATTTTGAGCACACCGTGGCCATCACGGAGTCGGGGCCACGCATTCTCACTTCTGCCGGAGACTAGGGAGAGTAGGCGCGTGAAGGACGACGTGATCGAGGTAGCCGGTACCATCGTCGAGCCGCTCCCCAACGCCATGTTCAAGGTGAATCTCGAGAATGGCCATGAAGTTCTGGCCTATGTCTCTGGCAAGATCCGCACGAACTACATCAAGATTCTCCCAGGTGACAAAGTCGCTGTCGAGCTGAGTCCCTACGACCTCTCGCGCGGACGGATCACGTATCGCTACAAGTGAGCGTGCACGTGGTACTCATGCGAACACGTTAGGCGCCTGGCGCTGGCTGGCCGGCGCGGCGGTCGTGCTCGCGTTGGTGCGCATCGTCGCGACATATCCCGTCTTCAGCCACACGTTCGACGAGCCGGAGCATCTGGCAGCGGGGCTCGAGTGGTGGTCCGGGAAGTACACATATGACGTGCATCATCCGCCGCTGGCGCGCGCGGCGATCGCGTTCGGGCCGCTGATCTTTGGCGCGCGATCGACTGGGCAGGAGGGTGTTTGGCGCGAGGCGAGCGCAGTGATGCGAACGGGGCGCGGGTACAACGCGAACCTCACGTTGGCGCGTGCTGGTGTGCTGCCGTTTTTCCTCCTGGCGTGCGTGGTGGTGTGGTGGTGGGGGCATCGCATCGCGAATGAGATCGCTGGGGCGTTTGCTGTCGTGATATTTACGCTCGTCCCACCTGTCGTCGCGCATGCTGGGCTGGCGACGACCGACATGCCGCTGGTGGCGACGCTCATGGCGCTGAGCGGGGCGTGGGTGCGCTGGGGCGATCGTCCTCGCGCGTTAGGCAGGGCAGCGATGCTGGGTCTCGCGGCCGGCCTGGCGCTGGCCACCAAGTTTTCAGCGATCCCGTTTTTCGGCATCGGCGCTGTGGCCACGATCTTCTTTGTGCGTCCCTGGCGCTCTGCGAGTCCGCGCGAGCTGGCGCGCTCGCTCGGCGTGGCCGCGCTGACGGCTATTGGAGTGTTGTGGGCGGCGTATCAGTTTAGCGTTGGGCCGCTGCCGTTTCCCGAGTTCTTTTCGGGGCTCAATCAGCTGGCGCTGCATAACGCGGCTGGGCACTTCACCTATTTGTTAGGCACGCCCGGGACCAGCGGTAAGGTCCTGTTCTTCCCAGTCGTGTTGCTTGTCAAGACTCCGCTGGCGATGATCGTGCTGCTTGGCTTGGCGACTGCGTGGGCCGTACAGGAGTGGCGTCGGTCGGGAAAGCTGAATCATGCCGCACTGCTGCCTCTGATCATGGCATTAGGGATCTTTGTCGTCTCGATGGCTGCCAACATCAACGCCGGCGTGCGTCATATCCTGCCGATCTATGCGATGGGTGCCGTGACGATCGGCGCCTTTCTGGCCCGCGCGTGGAAGTATCGCGGGACGTTGCAGACATCGGCGGCGGCATTGTTAGGCGCGCTGGTGATCGAGTCGACGATGTCGCATCCTGATGCGCTGGCGTATTTCAACCTGCTCGTACCTAACGAGCCCGGGCGCGTGTTGGTCGATAGCGATTTGGATTGGGGGCAGGATCTTCACCGTCTCGCCGATACGGTGCGTGCGCGCGGGATTACGCATCTGGCGCTGGCGTACTACGGGAGCACCGATCATCCGCGCGACGTGCTGCCTGTCTTGCGGCCGTTACCGCGTGCGCAGCCTGATACAGGTTGGTTGGCGATCAGCGAGACGTACTATCGGATGGGTGCGATTTCGAATCCCGGCGGTGTGTGGCAGATCGATACGAGTGCATATCGATGGATACGCAACCGGCATTTGGTGGCGAGGGTTGGGAAGTCGATCAGGTTGTACCACGTGCCTCGCTCCGCGCTGCCGCCGTAGAGCAGCGGTAACCAGCCGAGGCTGATAACGCCGCGTTCCTTGCGTTCGCGACTATTTCGGTGTCCAGAAGGGATCGGCTGTCGCGACGAAGGTAACGGGCACGTCCTTCAAAAACGTACCCAGCCAACGAGCAAACTCCTCCATCCCCGCCTGCTCGGACGGAATGTGTCCCGTCATGATCAAAGCCTTTTTGTGCCCGGCGGCGATCGCGTCGGCGACGTACTCCACGGTCTCCCACTCGTGGGCCTCGCCAATCAGGAGCACGTCGACATCGGTCCGCTGCAACGCCTGACGATGCAGCGCGAACCCAGCGGCACCGGGCGCCAGCGCCACTCTGGCCACCCGCAAGTTCGAGTCGCCGACAACGCGAAGCGTCGGCGCATCAAGTCGCTGACGAATACTCGCGGCGAGCGCGCCAAGAGTCGTCGTCGGAATCTGAAACAGATACTCACTCCGCGGATCGCGCTGCTGCTCCCAGCCTAACGCTCGCGCCATCCCGACCGCGATCCCGTCGGGACGGCGCCGATGCCAGTGGTCGTGCATTCGCACAATCACTAACTGCTTCTCCCGAATGAACGCGCGCTTCGCCGCCGTCACCGCATCGCGCTCGCGCTCGAGCACATCAAGGCGGTCCAGATGGTCGTAGAATGTCGGCTCGTGCGTGATGATGAGGTTCGCGCCGGCCGCAGCGGCTCGCTTGAGCACGTCGAATGTGGCCATCATCGTGACCGCGATGCCGGTCACGGGCGTAGCGGGATCGCCATCTTTGAACGTGTCGACAGTCTGCTCGGACCACTGCACGCCCATGTGTTGCTTGATACTCTCGACGACGCCTAACGCGGTCGGGCGTGTCTGGGCAAGGCTGGCGGTCGGCACTCCGACGAGAATCGACAACACGAGCCAGTCGCGCGGGCGCATATAGAGCCTAACGAGAGAGAGATCCGGCCCACTTCAGCTTGCGGCGCTCGTGGGCGTGCGAGAGACAAGCCTGATGTCAGCGAACATGCTGCGGGCATTCCAGGTTGGGAAAGCTCGTACGAGCGCCGACGGGCCGTCGAGCTGGATGCGCTCCCCGCGAATCGCCTGGGCCCATGTGAGCTGGCCGGCGTGCCATTTGACGAAGGCTTCGGCGTCCGCTGTGATGAACAGGTCCTCGTCGAGGCCGGGGGACGTCTTGCAGATCTCCGTGTCTCCGAGCTCGATGAGTAGCCAGTACCGTTCACGGCGCGGGCGACCAGTGAAGTCGAAGCGGATGACGACGCGTCGATCCGGGAGCCGGTCTCGGCGGA
>CBQVAZ010000021.1:0-16909 GCA_967720205.1 uncultured Gemmatimonadaceae bacterium
ATCTCGCTGCGCAACAACGAGTTAAGGATGCGAACGACCCGCTCGGGGTCAGTGGGCTGGGCGATCATGGACTCGGAGGAAGTCAGCACAAACACGTATCTTGCCAGCACCGAGCAAAATGCGTTCCTGTGAACGACTCAATGGCCGAGCTGGGCTGATATGTGATGTGCGTCACAGGCCGCTTACATAACGAGTCTCTCGTTAGGCAGACCGCCCGGTCATTTGGGCGAGATCGCGATTCGCTTGGGACCGCTGCCGCGCTCGAATTGGATGTTCGTGAGCACCTTGCGCGTCGCGATGTCGATCGCGGCCACGGCATCCGAGAACCACAAGCTGACGAACAGAACCTTCCCGTCATCGCGCAGCGCAAACCAGTGCGGGAAGTGGCCGGTGCGGATCTGAGCGACTTCTTCCATCTCCGGCACCTGCACGATCCGGATCATATCGTTGATGTCGTCGGTGACCCAGAGCTCCTTGCCGTCAGGCGTGAGTTGCAGCGCGTGCGACCACGTCTCCTTGTAGGGTTCGGGCACACCCTCGGGGAGCGTGCCTAACACGACGCGGCGAGTCGTTCGGCTCGTCTCGAGATCCACGACTGTAAAGCCGAGTAAGCGCGAGAGCGCCACGTACACAGTCTTCCCGTCTTGTGACGGCTCGAGAGGCCTAACGCCGGACGTCGTGGGAATCGTGTACAACACCGACTGCTTCGCGGGATCGATCACGACGATGGCACTGCCGTACTGCGCGCCGACGTAGATGCGTGTCCCGTCCGCCGAGGTGTAGGCGTCGTGCGGGCCGGCAGGGGACGGAAGCTTCTTCAGCAGCTTGAGCGGGTTGAGCTGCACGACAGCGATCTTGTTCTCACCACGCACAGGGACGTACGCATGGCGCCCGTCTTTCGTGAGCGTCAGTTGATTGAGATCGGTGCCCACAGGGATCGATGTCAGCACTCGGCCGCGCGTCAGGTCGACAATCTGGAAGCGTCCGGTTTTGTCGCTGGTGATATACGCCTTCGACGCATCCGATGAGATGGCGAGGCCGTGCACCTTCTGATCGACCTTGATGCGCCGAATCTCGTGGAACGTGTAGGCATCGACTTCGACGAGTTGGTCGCTGTCGCCGAGCGTTACCCAGAGCGTGGGCTTACGAGGCTGCGCCGGCAGGTCGCAGACCGGGGCTAGTTGAACGATTACACCGAGTATGAAGGCGACGAACCGGCTCATTTACTCCTCCCGTCGAACAGTCATCTGGACCTATGCAAGACTACTCGCACATCAGTGCGACCGCGACGCGCGCGAGTTTCCCTTCCAGTGCGGCCGGCCTTTTTTCGCCCTGAGCACGTCGATCGCGAAGCTCACCGGTTTCCCTACGACCGCCTGCAGGCTGTTAGGGATAAATGGTTGGCGGCTCCAGCCAAAGAAGCGACTCAGGTCCGCGGTCGCCTCGTGAACAGCCAGGCGCGCGACGTGTTCGCCGCACCAGGCGGCCCAAGAAAGGCCGGCACAGCCCAGCACATAATAGACGGAGGGGTTGTCCGGGTCGGCGGCAGCGAGCGGCAGCAGGTCTTGAGTGACGTCGATCAACCCTGGCCAAAACCTCTCGAAACTCAGATCACGCAAGCTTGGAGCTCGAACCTTGAAACTGTCGATTACAGATTCGATAACGCGCGGTGAGCGAATCTCCCACGGCGCGAATGTGGTGAGAGGGGAGCCACCACCGAGCAGAAGCCGGTTGTCGCCCGTGAGTCTGTGATATGAGTAGACGAGTGACGTGTCCCAGACCTGGAGCGGCTTGGTTGGAAACAGCCCGTCAATTTGGGGCGTGGAGAGAGGCTCGCTGACAGCAAGGTACGTCTGGGCGTGATAAGCCTTACGACTTGCTCTCGCGTCGATGCGCTTCGGGATCTGATTCATGCACGATACCAGCCTCCCGGCGGACACTGCGCCGTTAGGCGTTACCGCCGTCGTGCCGCGCACGGCTGTCACTTCGCTCCTTTCGTAGATGCGCACTCCCGCAGCCAAAAGCGCTGCCCTGAGACCCAAGCAGTAGGCCAGCGGATCCATGGCCCACGTACGATCGTACTGCACCCCGCCTGAATAGTCCCCGGTGTGCACGGCACCGAGTTGCTCTGCCGAGTAATGCGTATAGGGGTAGCCTAACGCCGCGTGCGCGGCCGCCTCGGCATCGACCCGCTCCACGCCCGTGCGGCCGATCCCAACGAGTAGACTGTCAAGCGCGAACAGCTCGCACCCGATGTCATGCTTCCGCGCAGTGTCTACGATCAGTTGGACGCCATCCATTGCGATCTCCCACAGCGTTGCCGCGTCGCGAGGACCGAAGCGCAGCGTGAGATCCTGCAGCCCGAGCTCGCTGTCCGGCGTTAGGAAACCGGAGCTCTTCCCCGACATTCCCCCGCCGCAGAGGGACCGCTCGAGCAGGACGACGTCGGCGCCGCGCTCGGCGAGCGAACGGGCGGCGTGAAGTCCGGCGACGCCGCCGCCAATCACGACCACATCGCAACTTTCACGTTTGTGCAGAGTGGAACTCGGCGGGTGCGTGCTCCGCGTGTACCACCATGGCTCGAGAAGCATGACGGAGGCAGTCGCGCTATCGACGCGCCCTAACGACAACCTCGTGACGCTGACCGTCGTCCACGAGCGAGATCACGTCCCCCTCGAGCGAATGGCCGTCGAGGGTAATATCCGCTCCGTTGCGACGCACGCGAGCCGGACCGTGCACAACGATGGCGTAAAGCGTTCCACCGTATCGGTACTCGATCGTCACTTCGGGCCACCCCTCCGGCAGACACGGCTGCAAGCGCAGTGTCGCACCACGTTTCGTTAGGCCCAGCATCGCTTCAAGTCCGACCCGATACATCCAACTCGCCGAACCAGTGTACCACGTCCATCCACCGCGCCCGAGCTCGCGCGCTGTTGTATACACATCGGCCGCGACGACATAGGGCTCGACCTTATAGGTGCTGATCCCTTCCGGCGTGCCACCGTGCGTGAGCGGATTGAGCATCTGATACAGCTCGAACGCACGGTCGCCGTCGCCGCGCAACGCCGTCGCAAGTACAGCCCACAACGCCGCGTGCGTGTACTGCGCCCCGTTCTCGCGCACACCAGGGACGTAACCTTTGATATAACCTGGGTCCTGAGGTGAGGTATCGAATGAAGGCGTGAGTAGTTTGACGAGCCGCGCATCATCGAGCACGAGATGCTCCTCGAGCGAGCGCATGGCCATCTCCTGCCGCTTGCTGTCGCCGGCGCCCGAGATCACGCTCCAGCTCTGTGCGATAGAATCGATGCGGCACTCCGCGCTTGTTGCCGAGCCAACTGGAGTGCCATCGTCGAAGTAAGCACGCCGGTACCACGCACCATCCCAGCCGTGCGCCTCGATAGCTGCCGCATACGCTTGAGCGTGCGCGCGAAAGTCGCTCGCACTTGTGTCATCGCCGCGCGCTTCCGCGAAGTCTGCGAACGGTCGTAGTGCAGTCGCCAGAAACCACGCGAGCCACACGCTCTCTCCGCGTCCCTCGATGCCGACGCGGTTCATTCCGTCATTCCAGTCACCGCCGCCGATCAAGGGCAGTCCATGCGAGCCAACGGTGCACGCCCGTTGCAAGGCTCTGCGACAGTGTTCGTAGACGGTGGCGGTCTCGCTGCTGACTTGCGGCAGGTCATAGATCTCGTGCTCGTTAGGTTCGAGCGGACGCATTGTAAGAAACGGCGCCGATTCGTCCAGCACGCTGGCGTCGCCCGTGACGCGCACGTAATGGTCCACGACATACGGCAGCCACACCAGATCGTCAGAGAATCGCGTACGAACGCCGCGCCCGCTTTCCGGGTGCCACCAGTGCTGCACGTCACCTTCGATGAATTGGCGGGCTGCGGCGCGCACGATGTGCTCGCGGGCAATTGCCGGTTCCGCGTACACGAATGCCATCGCGTCCTGCAGCTGGTCACGGAAACCGTACGCTCCGCCGCTCTGATAAGTCGCCGAACGCGCCCACATGCGGCACGCGAGTGCCTGGTACAGCGTCCAGCGATTGATCATGGCGTCGAACGACGGCTCGGGCGTCCGTACGGTGATGACCGAGAGACGTTGCGACCACTCGTGTGCGGTATCTGTGATCGCCTGCGCCGCGCGTCCCACATGCGTGTACTCATCGATGGCGTGTCTCGCGCGCTCTTCATCGCCGGCAGCGCCGAGGAGCACCACCATTTCTTCTGTTTCGCCGGGAGCGAGCTCGATAACGCACTGCAGTGCGGCGCAGGGATCGATCCCCGCGCCTGTCACACCACTCAGTGCAGATTCAGCGAGACCAGCGGGATCGGCGGGCGTGCCGTTGCGGCCGATAAACTCACTGCGGTCTCCGGTGTGGCTGGTGACGGCAGCGCTCACGGCGCAGAACGCGACTTGCTCGGCGAATTGCGGGCTAAAGTAATTGCGCGCGAAGATCGCCCCGCGTTTGGCGTCAAATGCCGTCCGCACCTGGTGCTGCGTATGCTCATGCTGCGTGCCGAGCGTCCACTCGACGTAGGCGATCACGGAAATGCGTCGCGTCCGCTCCAGATGGTTCGTCAATCTGAGGTGCGACACTTTGACGGCCGCATCTGGCACCAACCCAAGCGTTAGGTGCGAGGTGACTCCATTGTGTTCCTGCGCGAAGGAAGAGGTTCCCGGGCGGTGATGGACGGTGTATGCCGCCGCGGTCCTGATGGGTGCAGGTGTCGCGCTCCACACGTCGCCGGTTTCGTCATCCCGCAAGTAGATCGCCTCGCTCACGGGATCGCTCACGGGATCGTTGTGCCACGGCGTTAGGCGGTAGAAATAGCTGCTGTTGGCCCAAGCGAAGCCGCCCCCGCGCTCCGTGACGACGAAACCGCCGTGTGGATTCGCAATGACATTGGCCCACGGCGCCGGCGGGACGCTGTCACCGCGCACGTGGATGCGGTAGTCACCTTCTGTCGTGAGTCCACCCATTCCATTGTCGAAGAGGAGCGGCCCGCCATCCGCACTGGGATCAAAATGACTTGCTTGCTTCGCGTGCAACGATTTGCTCACGGCCTTGATAGGCAGGCCGATCACGCGTGCCGCGCGTGTGCGAAACCTCTGCACAACTGACGTGGACTCGGGAGTGGCGCGCTCCGCTCTTCGTATTGCGGGCGCTTCCTCCCCGTTCTCGGTAAGATCCGCATCCGGAGTTGCGCGCGCGGCGGAGACGATGCGCGCGAGCGTACGACCGTCGCATGGGATATGAACTCGCGCCGTCGCGGAGACCATACGCAGCGCATCAGCGTCCATGTGGTCGCGGTGCCTAACAAAAACGCCGCCGGGGCTATCGACAAGCCCAGAACCGCTGGACGCAAGCATGATCTCCCGGATCCTATCGCTCAGCTGCTGCTGGTAGCTGTGCTCCTCTGCGTTTATGACGAGCAGATCAACGGTCAGTCCGCGCCGCCGCCAATATCGATGCGCTGAGAATAGTTGCTGCAGCGTCGAGAGCCCCTCGATTGACTCGATCGTCGCCAGGAGTATGGGCCAGTCTCCCGAGATCCCGTTGGCCCACAATAGCTGCTGCGAGCCAGTGTTGCGCAGCAACTCTGCGCTCGACGGACGCAATCCAGGAAGTGCGTACAGAAGGTAGCCCGCGAGGTCCTGGAACACGGCCGCATCGGCTGGTGTGATGCCAAGCTCTCGTAACTCGACATGTGCCGAAGTCCATGCCAGATCCAGTGCACGCTGCGCCGCGTTAGGATGGTGATAGCGATCGGCGAGCTCGAACGCTCGCTCAGCGGTTGTCGCGACGAGGGTCGTGAACGCGACGGACGCAGACCGTCCAGGAGCGAGCGTAACGCGCACGCGGAGCGCGAAGATCGGATCGAGCACGGCACCAATGGAGCCCGACAGTGGGCCGTCCTGTTCCAGCGCGATTGGGTCGCGCGTCGTGCGTCCGCGACCGATGAACCGCGCTCGGTCGGTTTCGTACGTCGTTTGACCGACGCGCTCCACGCCGGTGTCAACCACATGGACGCACCACAGCGGTCGTTCCGATGCAGAGCGCGGGCGGCGCGTCGCCGTGATCGCGGTACACCATTCGTGCCACGCTGTCTCGACGAAGAGGTTGCCGAACGCGGGATGTGCGCGGTCCGCGTCAGGCGGAGCCATCACGATCTCGCCATAACTCGTCAGCTCGACGTCGCGAGTCTCGTCACCGTTGTTAGTCACCGTCACGCGCCGCACTTCAGCCGAGTCCTCGGGAACGACAACGATCTCGCTGCGCGTCTCGATGTCACCGTCGAAGCGATGCAACGTCACGCCGTCGGTGGCGAGGAGCGCGCGGTACCAATCCGCCTGCGCACACACGGGCTGGTGTGCCGCTGACCAAGTGCGTGCCCGATGGACGTCCTTCACATAGCAGAACTGGCCGGTGTTGTCGCGCGTCCCGTCGGCTCGCCAACGTGTTACAGCCAGCTCTTCGTAGCGGCTGTAGCCAGCGCCGGCGTTGCTGACCATGACAGTGAGCGGCGCGTGGCCGAGAAAGGCCACGTGTGGCTGTTTCGTATCGGCAGTGTCGAACTCGCGAACGACGGGTCGCGCCTCTTCCGCAACCGGAATCGCTTCATCGGAGCGGACTGGTTGTGCTTCGTGCAGGGCGAGACGGCGCGGCACCCGTTCATCCATGAGCAGAGCCGCTGCGCGCACCATCGCGTCGCCGTGGAAGCGGTCATGCCACTGCGCGCCCAGGAGTGCATTACCTAACGAGACCAAACTCATCCCGATGTGATGTGCCATATAGCTGCGCACGATCGCGTATCGCCGGCCAGGCTCCGGGCGCGAGTAATCGAGTGCGTCGTAAAACCCATATGCGCCGAGGGCGCCTTTCTGCTCGAGGGTGTGCAGATTCGTCATTGCCCGCTCGGGCTCGATCATCGCGGCGAGCGCCGACGCATACGGCGCGACGACGAGGTCGCGAGCAAGTCCGCGTTTGAGGCCGAGGTCAGGGACGCCGAACGCGCGATACTGATATGTGAACTGATGGTCGCGCACGTTGTACGCGCTCTCGCTGATGCCCCACGGCACCCCGCGCTCCTCGCCATACGCGATGTGTCGTCGGACCACGGCTGGATACGTCTCACCAAGCAGCGTGAACGGAAACGAGTGCATAACGAGCACCGGCATGAGGTACTCGAACATGCTACCGCTCCATGAGAGGAGCGCGATCTCGCCAGCCGCCCACGTTAGGGTTCGCCCGAGACGAAACCAGTGTTCGAACGGAACGTCGTTCTTGGCGACGGCGACGAAGCTGGCCAGTCGCGCTTCGGACGCCAGCAGATCGTAGTACGACGCGTCGAGCGTGTGACTGCCGGTGTGATAGCCGATCGCGAACAGCTTGCGAGACGCATCGAAGAGCAAGCGGAAGTCCATCTCCATCGCGTATCGCTGTGCGTGGTCCGCCAGTTCGTCGAGTCGCGGAACGAGGTTGCTCTGATCCTTGGTGAGGTGGCGCTGAAAATCGAGGCACGCCTGCCGTATCGCGATCAGATGACCGGCCAGGTTTCCACTGTCCACTGTCGAGATGTACGCCGGTTCGAGGACGCGGAGATCGTGCAGGTCATACCAATTGAAGAAGTGTCCACGAAAACGCTGCATGCGGTCGAGCGACCGGAAGGCGCGTTCGATCCGGAGTATCATGTCCTCGAGCGAGATGAACCCGAGGTCGTGCGCGGTGACCGTCGACAGCAATTGCAAGCCGATGTTTGTCGGCGACGTGCGCATCGCTGTCACAGGCGTCGGGTCTTCCTGAAAGTTGTCGGGCGCAAGCCAGTTGGTCTCAGCGGAGACGAAGCTGTCGAAGTACTGCCAGTGTAGCTGCGCGTACCGCAGGGCGGCCTTTCGAGCGCCCGCACTGAGTGTCTCAGCGGCACGGGCAGTCGGCCTGCTCAGCGCGTAGGCAATCACTGGCGAGACAGTCCAAGTGGCCGCTAGAGGGATCAAGGCCAGCGCGAACTGCCAGATGCGTCCGTTGTTAGGCGCGAGGCCGGCAACCGCGCCCACGATCACCGCTGTCGCGGCGACGCCCGGCCACATCGCGCGCCACACGTGACCGAGCGTACCACCGGTCGCCCGCTCGACAAGTGACGCTGTTTGCCATTCGAGCAGCTTGCGCTTCGTGACGAACAGCCGCCAAAGCGTGCGAAGCATGGCGTCTGCCGAGATCCAGGCCTGATGCGGAAGGAAGGTGATCGCGAGCGCGAGCTGCTGGCCGCTCGTTACCGCATCCTGACCTACAACCGCGTAATACGCGCGCCAGGACTTGTCGCGCGGCGGACGGACGACCGCGAGCAGGAGTGACGTAAACCACGGGGCGGCGATCAGAGCGACGCCTAACGCTGTCCAGCGTAGCGGCGAGCCCGGAAGGACAGTCCAACCGGCGACAAGCAAACCGAGCTGCGCGATCTCGACCAGACTGCGTCTCAGGTTGTCGAGAATCTTCCAGCGTGACAGGAGCGAGAGGCGATTCTTCTCGGGGCCGTCGGGTCCCGGGACGCGTGCCGTCAGCCAGCGGAGAAGCTGCCAGTCGCCGCGGATCCATCGGTGTTTGCGCCGTGAATACGTTAGGTAGGTCGCCGGATAATCGTCGTAGACGCTGATGTCGGTGGCGAGGCCCGCGCGCGCGTAGTTCCCCTCGATCAGGTCGTGCGAGAGCAGTGTATTCTCTGGAAATCGTCCGTGTGTCGCCTGCTCGAAGGCGTCGACGTCGTAGATCCCCTTGCCGGTGAAGCTTCCCTCGCCATACAGGTCCTGATAGACGTCGGATACCGCGGTTGTGTACGGGTCCACGCCGGGATGGCCCGAGTGCAGCGCCGCGAAGCGCGAGCGATGCGCGCTTGCGAGCGAGACGCCGACACGCGGCTGAAGGATGCCATATCCCTCGACCACGCGTGCCTGGTGCGGATCGTACACGGCGCGATTGAGCGGGTGCGCCAGCGCGCCAACGAGCGCCGGGGCGGCGTCAGGCGGGAGTACCGTATCCGCGTCGAGCGTGATCACGTACCGCACGTGCCGGATCAACGCGACGTCTCCGATGACTTCTGAAAACGCGTCTTGAGCTCCGCCACGCACGAACCGGTTGAAATCGGCCAGCTTGCCGCGCTTGCGCTCCCAGCCCATCCAGACACGCTGGCGCGGGTTCCAGCGCCGCGGGCGGTGGAACAAGTAGAACGCGTCTTGCTCGTTAGGCGCGTACCGCGCATTCAGCGCTTGCACGCCCTCTTTCGCCGCGGCGACGATCACGGCGTCATCGTCCCGCGTTTCGGTTGCGGCATCGACAAAGTCGCTCAGCACCGCGAAGTGCAGATGAGCTTCTCGGTTTGCAAGGAACTGCACTTCGAGATTGGCGAGCGCTTCATGAACCGCTTCCACGCTGTCGAATAGCGTGGGGATGACGACCGCGGTCCGATACTCGGCCGGCACTCCGTGGTCGCGCAGATCTAGCTTGGGCAGTACACGCGGCGGGAGAAAAGCCGTTATCAGTTGATTGATGACGTGCACTGCGACGTCATTCGCCGGAATCAGGGCGAACAGCGCCACCGCGAGCCACGCGGCTCGCGCCTCGGCGCCCGCCAGCGCGAGCACCACTGCCATGGCCGCCAGCGTCCCGAGGATAATGCCGCCGACGAACACCACGTTAGGATGCCGCAACACCCAGCGGTGACGCAGCTCGCCTAACGTGGGTCCATAGCCGACACTCGCCTCGAGATCGAGTACTCCGCGATCGACGAGATAGAAGCCGACGTGCGACCGACGCGAATCAATCGAGGGATCCGGCGCGGCCGCTCGGCTCTCGCGCGCGAGATCGATGGCACGCTGAGCCACCGCTTCCTCGCGGCTGCGCGTGCGCTTCGCGATGCGCTCAACCACGTGGCGGTACACGTCGCGCGTAGCGAAGGTCATCTGTGGGTAGAAGCCCGCCGGGTCCCCGCGAAGCACGCGCTCCATCACGCTTTGGCGCTCCACAAACGTGCGCCAGTCGCGCTGTGCGATGCCGCGCAAGCTCGTGATGCTGTTCGCCATCATGAGCTTCGTGAGCGCCAGGCGTTGCGTGGCGACCGCAGTGGCCGTGTCCGGACTCAGCCCCTCCTCGGTTATCCACTGTTCCAACCACACGAGCGGCGGGAACGCACCCGCGCCGAGACGCAGCTGGTGCAGGAAGCGGGATACGAAGACCGGTGTGAGCGCGTGCGGGGCGTCCACGAATTCAGTGAGCGCATTGCCTAACGAAGCAGAGCCCTCCTCGTTCGCCCGCAGAATGCGTTCGACCCAACGATCCGCCTCTTCCACTTCGTCGAGCCGCTGAACAGTTCGCAGCGTCATTCGCCGTACGCTCTCGATGAGGCCCAACCGGAGCATTGCCGGCACAGCCCACAACTCGCCTATCGAGAGTGGAGCGATTTCTTGAAATGCCGCGACGAAGAGGTCGACGTTTTCCAGGTCAATGCGACCCTCGCTGTGTGAGATCAGCGTGATCGCGAGCTCGTACACACGGGGATACCCGGCGAGAGAGCCGCTCGCGAGGGCAGGGAGCTCGCGGTAGTACTGGCGCGGCAGGCTCTCGTGCACTTCGCGCACATGCTCCTGCACGACGTGGAAATTGTCGAGCAGCCAGTCGGCGGCCGGGCCGATGTCAGCACCGCGCGCGGCGGCGGCCGTGAGACGCTCGTACGCATCATCGAGAATGCGCCGCGTCGAGCTGAGGCGCTGCAGGAGACGCGCTGGGGGGCGGCCGCGTCTACGCTTGGCGATTCGCTGGGCGCGTGCGACAGTGCGCGCACGTTCGGCCAGGTGCTCGGCACCGAGCAACTCGCCCCGAAGGGGCCCGGCGAGCAGATCGTCCGCGTTCGGGGTAGGTCGCCGAAAGGGGCGCAACCAGCGCGAGCGGATCGCTATCAGTGTCGTCCTGCGGATCCGGGGTCGCGCGGAGAGGCAATCACGGCGTGAATACTACATCGCCGGCACGCTCGATCCGAGGGCGCTATGCAACCGAAGGCATGTCGTCAAGCCGGCGCCGCTTGCCATGCTGATTGCCTAACGGCGCGGCGATATGCAAGGCGGCGTGCGCGGCTGCTAGCCGCGCCACTGGCACGCGATACGGCGAGCAGGACACGTAGTCGAGGCCGATTTCGTGGCAGAAGGCGATGGATCTCGGATCGCCGCCGTGTTCCCCACAGATTCCCGTCTTGAGGCCGGGGCGCGCGGCGCGGCCGTGCTCGACGGCGTAGCGAACCAGCTTTCCTACACCGGGTGTGTCGAGCGTCTGGAAGGGATCGTCGGGCAGCAACCCGCGATCGATATAGCCTGGGAGAAAGCGCCCGGCGTCATCACGGCTCATGCCTAACGTAGTCTGCGTGAGATCGTTGGTCCCAAAGGAGAAGAACTCCGCGTCCAGCGCGATCTCGTCCGCCGTAAGTGCGGCTCGCGGGAGCTCGATCATCGTGCCGATTGTGTAGTCAATGCGCTCACCCATGACCCCGAGAACTTGCTCGGCGACGTGCTCGAGAATGGCGCGCTGATGCTGGAACTCCTTCGCGGTGGCCACGAGGGGCACCATGAGTTCCGGGTAGACCTCCACGCCTCGTCGAGCGGCGCGCACAGCGGCTTCGAAGATCGCGCGACCCTGCATTTCAGTGATTTCGGGGTACGAGATCCCGAGTCGACAGCCACGATGGCCGAGCATCGGATTCGTCTCGCGCAGCGCCTCCACGATGTGCATGAGCTCCACACGGGAGATGTCCAGCGTCCGGGCGAGCAGCTTGGTCTCTTCGCCGCCGTGAGGGAGGAATTCATGCAACGGCGGATCAAGTAGCCGGATCGTCACCGGATAACCGTTCATCGCGTCGAAGATTCCTTCGAAATCGGCGCGTTGCATCGGCAGCAACTTGGCGAGCGCGCGGCGCCGTCCCGCCTCGTCACGCGCGACGATCATCTCGCGCATGGACGTGATGCGGTCTCCTTCGAAGAACATGTGCTCGGTGCGACAGAGGCCGATCCCTTCGGCGCCGAATGCGCGAGCGACGCGTGCGTCCTTAGGCGTGTCGGCATTGGCGCGGACGCGCAGACGGCGCGTCTCGTCGGCCCAGCCTAACACGCGGGCGAAGGAGCGATAGACGGGCGCTTCCTCGGGACGCAGAGTACCGTTCGTGACGCGTACGACTTCGCTAGGCACAGTTGGCAGCTGACCGTCGAAAACCCGCCCGCTCGCGCCGTCGAGCGTGATCCACTGGCCTTCGTCGACGACTTTGCCGTTGACAGCGAACTGGCGTTTGTTCGCATCGACGATGATATCGCGGCAGCCGACGACGGCGCATTTGCCCATTCCGCGCGCGACGACGGCGGCGTGGCTAGTCATTCCGCCGCGCGCCGTGAGCACCGCGCGGGCGGCGACGATCCCGTGAAAGTCGTCGGGCGTCGTCTCCTCCCTAACGAGAATGACGCCTTCGCCGGTGGCCGCCAGCTGGACCGCCACATCGGGGTCGAAAACTGCGATTCCGCTGGCGGCGCCAGGGCTTGCAGGCAGTCCTGTCGCGATCGGAGTCGAGCGAACGGCGGGGTCGATGACGGGGTGCAGGAGCTGATCGAGCTGTTGCGGGCTAACGCGGCCTAACGCTTCCTTGGGTGAGATAAGCCCTTCATCAACCATCGCATGCGCGATGCGAACCGCTGCGGCCGCGGAGCGCTTGCCGATGCGGGTTTGCAGGAGGTACAGCGTTCCGCGCTCAACGGTGAATTCGAGGTCCTGCATATCGCGATAGTGCCGCTCGAGCCGTTCCTGCACTTGAACGAGGTCGCGATAGGCGCCGGGGAGTCGCGTCGCCATTTCGGCGATACCGAGCGGCGTGCGGATGCCTGCCACGACATCTTCGCCCTGCGCATTCACGAGAAACTCGCCGTAGAACGTGCGCTCGCCAGTGGATGGATCGCGCGTGAAGGCGACGCCCGTGCCAGAGTCGTCGCCCATGTTGCCGAACACCATTGCCATCACATTGACAGCGGTGCCTAGCGTGTCCGGGATCGAGTGCACGCGACGATAGTCGACGGCCTTCTTGAGCGTCCACGACTGCCAAACGGCCTCGATCGCGCCCCAGAGCTGCGCTTCGGGATCCGTCGGGAAGACGATGCCCGTCGTGTTGCGGACGAGCCCCTTGTACTCTTCGACCAGGTTGCGCAGCGTGCCGGCCTCGAGCTGCGAATCGGTCGTGACATTGGCGACGATGCGCTTGGCGGCGAGCAGGTGCTCGAATTGCTGCATCGGGACGCCTAACACGACGTCTCCGTACATCTGGATGAAGCGGCGGTACGAATCGTAGGCGAAGCGCACGTTACCGCTCTGCCGTGCGAGCCCTTCGACAGTGCGATCGTTGAGGCCGAGATTGAGGATCGTCTCCATCATCCCCGGCATCGAGACCGGGGCACCGCTGCGAACCGATACCAGCAGCGGATTGTCCGCGTCGCCGAAGCGGCGTCCGCAGGCTTCCTCGACTTTCGTTAGGCCTTGGTTGACTTCGTTGCGCAACCCCTCGGGAAAGGTGCCGTTACGCAGGTACTCCACGCTGACGGAGCACGCGATCGTGAAGCCGGGCGGCACGGGCACGCCCAAATGCGTCATCTCGGCAAGGTTGGCTCCCTTGCCGCCGAGTATGTCCCGCATGTCCTTCGTTCCGTCGGCGTGACCATTGCCGAAGAAGTAGACGCTCTGCGTCATGCCTAACATCCACAGCCAAATCGCAGCTTGTTTGGGTCGCTTGGTGGCGGCGTCGGGTATTCGCCGGAGAAGCAGGCATGGCAAAACCCGTCCGGACCGTCGGGTACGGCATTGAGCATACCTTCAAGCGAGAGATATCCCAGTGAATCGACGCCGATGAGGCGCCCGATCTCTTCCACGGGGTGATTGGCGGCAATCAGCTCCTCGCGGCTAGGCGTGTCGATGCCGTAGTAGCAGGGTCCAGTGATGGGCGACGACGACACCCGCATGTGGACTTCCCGCGCTCCTGCAGCGCGGATCATCGCGACGAGCCCTTTCGTAGTCGTGCCCCGAACGATGGAGTCATCGACCATAACGACGCTCTTCCCGGCGAGGACTTCACGAACTGCGTTGTACTTGACCTTGACCTTGTGGTCGCGCCCTGCCTGGTCCGGTTGGATGAAAGTGCGTCCCACGTAGTGGTTGCGGATGAGCGCGTGCTCCAAGGGTATTCCGGACTGCTCGGAATAGCCTAACGCGGCAGCATTGGAGGAATCAGGAACGGCGAAGACGAGATCTGCTCCTGGCGCCGGATGCTCGCGGGCCAGCTGTCGCCCAAGGGCGCGTCGAGCGCGATCCACCGAGCCGCCGAAGACGTACGAGTCCGGTCGCGCGAAGTAGATGTGTTCGAAGACGCAGCGACGCAGCTCCTTCGGTGGCGTTGCCTGGAGCGTGCGCATCCCGGTGCCGTTCACGGCGACGATCTCACCAGGCGCGACCTCGCGCTCGAGCTGTGCGCCAACCAAATCAAACGCACACGTTTCTGATGCGAAGCACAGCGAACCGTTGAGCTTACCCATAACGAGTGGGCGCCAGCCACGCGGATCGCGAGCGGCCAGCAACGTGTCGTCGATCAGCGCGATAAGCGAGTAAGCGCCCTCTACACCGACTAACGCGGCTGCCAGTCGCGCCTCGGGCGTGTCACCCGTTGCGCGGGCGAGGCGGTGCACCATCACCTCCGAGTCAGAGGTCGAGGCGAAGATTGCGCCCTGATCTTCCAACTCGTTCCGCAGCTCGCTCGCGTTGACGAGGTTCCCGTTATGAGCGAGGGAGATGTGTCCGCCGCGCACACGCGCGAGAATCGGCTGCGCGTTATCGAGCGTCGTCGACCCTGATGTGGAGTAGCGTGTGTGGCCGATCGCTGTCTTGCCGGCGAGGGCGTCCAACGCGCGCTCATCGAAACTTTCGGAGACGAGCCCCATGGCACGAATCGCATTCGCCCGACCTTCGTGGTCGACTGAAACGATGCCTGCGGATTCCTGGCCGCGATGCTGCAAGGAGTAGAGGCCGAGCCGCGTTAAGGCCGCTGCCCCAGGGTGGTCATGAATACCGAAGATGCCGCACACGGCGCCGCTCCGCGTTAGGTGGAAGCGGGAGCCGCTGCTCCCTCCGAAGTCTCGGCGGCGGTAGCCACACGAGTCATCAACCGCGGAATCGCTTCATGGAACGCTGCCGAGAGCCGCCGCGTGTCGCCGATGAACTCGTGCGCGCCGACGCGAATTGTGAATGGCGCTTCGGCCGCCACGACCTTGCCGATTACGCGGGCCGGTACGCCATGAGCGTTTGCGATGCGTTCCACGTCTGCCGGACGATTACTAGACACGATCACACGACCCTGCGCCTCGCCGAAGAGCAAGGCGCGCAGCGGCAATCCATCCCACCCGCTGAGATCGATCGTCGCACTCAAAGGCGCGTTGCGATCCCCGATGCAGCATTCGGCCAAAGCAACGGCGAGACCACCATCGCTTACATCGTGCGCTGACTGAGCCGCGCCGCCCTGAATGATATCCAGCAGTGCGTCGATGAGCCGGCGTTCTGTCTGGAGATCGCACGCGGGCGGTCGCCCCGCCGTCACGCCATGAATACGACTGAGGTACTCGCTCGCGCCTAACTCGGCCGTGCAGTCGCCGAGTAGAACGATTGCGTGGCCTGCGGATACGAAACCCGATGGCGTGACCGTGTCGATGTCTTCGATGAGACCGACCATGCCGATTGTTGGCGTCGGGAAGACAGCTCCGGCCGGACTCTCGTTATAGAACGAGACGTTGCCACCCGTTACGGGAGTGCCTAACGCAGAACATGCATCTGCCATTCCGCCGACGGCTTCACGAAACTGGAAGAAGACCTCGGGCCGCTTCGGGTTGCCGAAGTTGAGGCAGTTAGTGATTGCCATGGGCCGTGCCCCAGTACACGCAACGTTGCGTGCGCATTCGGCTACTGCGATGCGGCCACCGGTACGAGGCTCGAGATAGACGTAGCGGCCATTGCAGTCGGTCTTGAGCGCAATTGCCTTGCGAGTGCCGCGCAGGCGCACGACCGCGGCGTCAGACGCGGGTCTTGGACCGCTGACCGTGTTCGTGCGCACGGACGAATCGTACTGCTCGTACACCCACTCTTTGCTCGCAATCGTCGGCGAAGAGAGCAGACGCTCCAGGGTCCACATCGGATCGCGCTCTTCCGGACGCTCGGGAACGCTCAAGGGATCACGCTCACGCAGTGCGCGGATCGAATCGCTCTCTCGCGCGTCGGGGTGGTAGACGGGGCAGTCGGTAACGAGACGCGAGCCGGGGAACTCGGCGACGACGCGCGTTCCTTCCGTCACTCGATAGACAGGCTCCGCGATGACCTCGCCGATCACCGCGGCGTTGAGATCCCACTTCGCCAGGATCTCGGCGACGTCGCGCTCGCGGCCGCGCTTGGCTACGACCAACATGCGCTCCTGCGATTCGGAGAGCAGAATCTCGTACGGCGTCATCCCAGTTTCGCGCACAGGGACCTTGGTCACGTCGATCGTGACGCCCACGTCGCCCCGCGCTGCCATTTCCGCCGAGGAGCTCGTTAGGCCGGCGGCGCCCATGTCCTGGATAGCGACGATATGCCCGCTGTGGATCAGCTCGAGCGACGCTTCGAGCAGGAGCTTCTCAGTGAAAGGATCGCCGACCTGCACGCGCGGACGCTTCGCGTCGCTCTCGTGCGTTAGGTCTTCGGACGCGAAGGACGCGCCGTGAATGCCGTCGCGGCCCGTGCGTGCACCGACTGCGATGATCGGATTGCCAACGCCCTCGGCCTTGGCGCGAATCAGTTCTTCCTCGCGCAGCAGAC